>DATIBR010000123.1 GCA_035457425.1 Terriglobales bacterium | reverse complement strand
CCGACGCTACCAGCAAGAAGCTGGCGCGGATGCTGCGCATCATGGGCAGCCGCTTCGACCTGCTGGCGGAGCACGAGCCGTTCGTGAAGGGCGCGAAGTTCGCCCCCGGGCGCGCGCTCATGCCCGACGGCCTGACGCGCGACGAACTTGAAGCGTACGTGGCCCAGCATCCCGAGAAGAGCGCCGAGCTGTACAGCGGGACCACCGTGATCCGCCGCAAGGGCGATGAGCTGATCGGCGTCCCGTACAAGATCGCCTACCGCGACTTCCTCGAGCCCGCCGCGAAGGCGCTGCGCGAGGCCGCTGACCTTTCCGACGAGCCCGACTTCGCCAAGTTCCTGCGGCTGCGCGCCGACGCGCTGCTCTCCGATGACTACTACGCCTCGGACATCGCGTGGCTCGATCTGAAGAACCCGAAGTTCGACATCATCTTCGCGCCCTACGAGACCTATCTCGACGACGTGCTGGGCGTGAAGACCAGCTACGGCGCCGCGGTGCTGGTCCGCAACGAGGCGGAGAGCGCGAAGCTCGCCACGTACCAGAAGTTCGTGCCCGACATCCAGGACGCTCTGCCGCTCGCGCCCGAGGACCGGCCGTCGAAGCGCGGCCAGATCACGCCGATGGAAGTGATGGACACGCCGTACCGCGCCGGCGATCTGCGCCACGGCTACCAGGCCGTGGCCGACAATCTGCCCAACGACCCCCGCATCCACCAGGAGAAGGGGACCAAGAAGATCTTCTTCAAGAACTACATGGACGCGCGCGTGCACGAAGTCATCCTGCCCATCGGCAAGCGTTTGATGCGGGCCGACCAGGCGGCGCAGGCGTCGGCGGAAGGCTACCTGGCCGGCGTGGTGATGCACGAGATCTGCCACGGGCTGGGACCGGCGTACGCGCGCGTCAACGGCGCGCAGCTCGATATCCGCAAAGCCATCGGGCCGACGTTCTCCGGGCTGGAAGAGGCCAAGGCCGACGTCACCGGGCTGTTCGGCCTGAAGTGGCTGATGGACAACGGCAAGATGCCCAAGGACCGGCTGGAGGAGATTTACGCCTCGCATGTTGCCGGCATCTTCCGCACGGTGCGCTTCTCGATCGCGGAGGCGCACGGCCGCGCCGAGATGATGGAGTTCAACTACCTGAGCGAGCAGGGCGCTATCCGCCGCATGAAGGACGGCCGCTACGAGATCGACTACGCCAAGATGCCGGGCGCCATCGAGAAGCTCGCCAAGGAGCTGCTGGAGATCGAGGCCACCGGCGACCGCGCCCGCGCCGAGGCGTGGTTTAAGAAGTACGATTCCATGCCAAGTGAGCTAAAATCCGCCCTGCAAACCGTCACCGACATCCCGGTGGACATCGATCCGGTCCAGCCGTTCCCGGAGAAACTGCAATGACCAGCCAGGCAGACCTGAAGCACGAGCGGCGCCGCTTCGAGCGCATCGACGTCGATGCGAAGTCGGGCGTCTACGTCACCACGCCGAAGGGCGCGAAGCAGGGCGAGGTGCGCCAGCTCGGCCGCGGCGGCTTCCTCATGACGACCACCGACGAGACGCACTTCAAGACCGAGAAGAAGCAGAGCTTCGTCATCGTCGACCCGCACGAAGACCTGAACATCCACGTGCACGCCACCTTCTGCTACTTCCAACACGGCTGCGCCGGCTTCGAGTTCAATGACCTCGACGCGGACTCGGCGGTCAAGATCGGCATCCTGATCGGGAAGTACTACGTCTCCGACACCAGCCTGCTCGAGAAGCACAAGTAGAAGCGGGCGCCTCTACTCCACGAAATCCACCTTGGCCTTGTGCGGGATGATCTTCGCCTTGTGCCCCTCGTCCAGCAGCAGCTTGATGGCGCGGCGGCCTTCCTCGCCGTAGTCCACCGTCCGCTCGTTCACGTACATGGAGACGAACCGGTTGGCGAGCGAGCGGTCGAGGTCGCGCGCGAACTGCATGGCGTATTCCAGCGCCTCGTCGCGATGGTCGAGCGCGTACTGGATGGAGTCCTTCAGGGCCTTCGAGACCTGCGCGATGGTCTCCTTGCCGAGCGAGCGCTTGATGGCGTTGCCGCCCAGCGGCAGCGGCAGCCCGGTCCTGTCGCGCCACCACTTGCCGAGGTCCACGACCTTATGCAGGCCGTGACGGTCGTACATGATCTGGCCTTCGTGGATGATGAGCCCGGCTTCGTACTTGCCGGCCTCGACCTGCGGCATGATCTGGTCGAACGGCACGACCTCGGTCTCGACCTGCGGCGCGAACAGCTTGAGCGCGAGGTACGCCGTGGTCAGCGTGCCGGGGATGGCGATCTTCCTGCTCGTGACCTCTTCGGCCGAGAGCGCCTTGGAGGCGATGATCATCGGGCCGTAGCCTTCGCCGACCGAGCCGCCCGAGGGCAGCAGCGCGTAGTTATCCTGGATATAAGGATAGGCGTGGAAGCTGATGGCGGTGACGTCGTAGAAGCCCTTGCCCTCGCGCGCCTTGCGGTTGAGCGTCTCGATGTCGGTGAGCGTGTGGTTGAACTTCAGCCCCGGTACGCGGACCTTGTTGGTCGCGAGCGCGTAGAACATGAAGGCGTCGTCGGAGTCGGGCGAGTGCGCTACCGAGATGTCGCGCACTTTGGTGGAAGTTGCCGAGGGCATGGGAGGGTCTTATTCAGTCTCTATCAGGAGGGGCTACTTGCGCAAACTCCAGCGGCTCGCGAGCCCGGCGGCCGCGACGACTTTCAGCACTTCCGCCGCGAAGAATGGATACAGGCCCCACGCGACCGCCTGGGAGAGCGGCACGCGGAACAGCAGCAGCAGCCAGTTCACGCCCAGAGCGAAGAGCAGCAGCTCGCCCGCGGTGGCGCCGATGAGCGCGCCTTTGAAGTCCCGCTTGCCGGCGCGGAATGCCCAGCCCGCCAGCAGCGCGACGAACGGGTACGACATCAGGAAGCCGCCGGTGGGACCGAGGAGCTGCAGGATGCCGCCCGGTCCGGCCGGGCTGAACACGGGCAATCCCGCGGCGCCTTCCGCCAAGTACAGGACCAGCGCCGCGAAGCCGCGCTTGGCGCCCAGCGTAAGGCCGACCAGCAGCACCGCGAAGTTCACCAGCGAGAGCGGCACCGGCGTCCCCGGCAGCGGCAGGCTGAAGCGTGCGGCGAGCGCGACCAGCGCGCTGGCGGCGACCACCAGGCCGGCGTCCAGCAGCAGGCTGGGGACTTCCACGTGGGTGCGGGGAGCGATCTTCTCGGCGGCTCGATTCATAGCGTCAGACCTTGGTCGATTCTCGTTCATGCTCCAGCTCGTGCAGCGCTTCGCGCAACGCGGTCTCGGAGGCCTGCAACTGCCGGCGCACTCGCAGGTACAGCGCGATGGTGGTGCCCAGGATCGCGACCAGCGAGAGCAGCAGGATGATGAACAGCGCCAGCATGAATAAGGTGCATAGTCTAACAAAAGTCGTCGGTCTTCAGACTTCAGTCTTCAGGAAACCCTCACATCCCTGAAGGCTGAAGTCTGAGGTCTGAAGACTTACTTTCCCATCGCCTTCTCGATCTCCTCCGCCGTGCGCGGGATGGCCGCGCTCATGTTCACCAGCCTGCCGTTCGCGTCGACGTAGAAGATGTCCTCCAGCCGGATCCCCAGCTTTTCTTCCGGGATGTAGATGCCGGGCTCGAGCGTGAACACCATGCCTTTGTCGAGCGGCACGGAAGGGTCGTTGGCGTCGTGCACGTTCAGGCCGACGTGGTGCCCGAGCCCGTGGATGAAGTACTTGCCCAGCGGCTGGCCGTGCGAATCCCTGCCGTGCGTGTTGATGTAGTCGTAGGCGACCTTGTAGAGCGAGTTCGGGCTCTGGCCGCTGAGCGCCGACTTGCCCGGCTGGAAGGCCGCGATGGCCGCCTGCTGCGCGCCGTAGACGATGTCGTAGATCTCGCGCTGCCGCGCCGTGAACTTGCCGGAGACCGGCAGCGTGCGCGTGATGTCGGTGGCGTACATCGAGTACTCGCCGCCCACGTCCATCACCACCACGTCGCTGGCCTGCATGGTCTGGGAGTCGGCGGAGTAGTGCAGCACGGTCGAGTAGAGGCCCGAGCCGACGATCGGGGCGTACGCGGGTCGCTCGCAGCCGCGCCGCCCGAACTCGTACTGCATGAGCGCGGAGATCTCGCGCTCGGTCACGCCCGGCTTGATCGCCTGGAAGGTCGCCAGGTGCGCCGCGACGGAGGCGTCGGTCGCCTTCTTGATGAGCGCGAGCTCGCCCGCGTCCTTGGTCATGCGCAGGCGCGCGACCAGCGGCGCGGCGTCCTCGAAGCTGATGTAGTTGGGGAACGAGTTCGCGCGGCGCAGCCACTGCAGCGGGATGGTCGCCGGCCGGCTCTCGTCCCAGGCCGCGAGGTCCGAGTAGACGGTCGCGCGCGGCGCCGGCAGCAGGCGCACCAGTTCGTCGCGCATCTGGTCGAGCACCTTCACGTCGTCGAAGCCGGTCAGCTCCTTCGCGCGCGGGTTCTCCGGGCCGAGCTTCGGGCCGGTCCACTTCTCCTGCGTCGCGTTGTGCGCCGGCAGGAAGAGGATCTCGGTGTAGGGGCGCTCCTTGTTCTCGCCCACCGCCTTCGCTGCCGGCGCGATGAGGAGCGCCGCGCCCGGCTCCGACCAGCCGGTCAGGTAGTAGAAGTCGTCGTCCTGCCGGAAGCCGTAGAGCGCGTTCGGACCTTCGGCCTCGGTGGCGGCGAACATCACGACCACGCCGGTGCCGGCGGCGTCCGCGAGCTTCTGCCGGCGCGCGCGGTAGTCGGCGTTGGGCTGCCGCTCGATCGCGGCGGCTAACGGGGAAAGCAGAAGGAGGGCGATGACAAGCGTTCGAGTGGCTCTCATGGCGAAGGCCGATTGTAACGAAAAGCGATACCACAAAGGACACAAAGGTCGCACGAAGCCCTTCGTGAAGCCTTCGTGTCCTTTGTGGTGGAGCCTTACTTCGAGAGCGCCTTCTCGATGGACTTGATGATGGTCTTCTCCTCGACCTCGCCGGAGTCGTCGTACACCGGCTTGCCGAAGCGGTCGGTGACGACCACGTGCGGGATCAGTCCCTTATAGTAGCGGCGCGCGAGCTGGAGCTGGTCGTTGGAGAGGTGCGTGTCCATGTCGATGACGACGAAGTTCACGCGGTCCTTGTACTTCTCATAGAGCGTGACGGAGCGGCGAGCCTGCCGCTTGGAATTCCATCAACCCTCGCCCACGATGAGGATGTAGTTGACCTTGCCCTTGACCAGGCCTTCGGTCATGCGCTCGCCCGAGATGAGCGGGCCGTCGAGCGAATCGGAGTCGTAGTCGAGCTTGGGATTGAGCTTGAGGTTGTCGCCCGCGTAGGCGGTGGCGGCAACGAGCAGAAGCGCGGCGATGGAAAGGCGACGCATGGGCATGAGAGGCACCGCAGGAGAAAAAGTTACAGCGTTGGGGCGGTGGAGGCAAGCCCCGCCTGCGCCGCGGACGCCCTCCACGTGCCCAGCACGACGACCGCGCTGGTGAGCAGGATGATGAGGAACACGATGGGAGAAAGCCATTCGAAATCGGCGCCGCGGGCTTCGATGACCTGCACCGCCAGTACCGCGGTCACCAGCCCGCGCGGCATCATGAAGAAGACGAGGCTGCGGTCCTCGCGCGGTACCTGCCACGACCAGCGGCTGGCCTGCACCGCGAGAGCGCGCGCCACCACGATGGCCGCGAACATGCCCAGCGCGGCGACCAGCAACTCCGCATCCGCGAGCTGCACCAGCGTACCGAGCACGAAGAAGAAGAAGGTCCGGATGAGGAACCCCAGCTCGGAATGGAATGCCAGCACCTGGAGGTACGCTTCCTTGGAGAGGCGCTCGGAAGCGGCGGCGTCGGCGAGCGTGCGCGTGACCGGCCGGATGTTGCCGAGCGTCACCCCGAAGCAGAGCACGGCGATGAGCCCGCTGCCGCCGATCGATCTGGTTCCCGCATAGACGAGCAGGACCGCGCCGAAAGTCAGCACGTACCAGAACCTGGCACGCAGCAGCCGCGGCAAGACGCGCGACCACAGGAACCCAGCCACGCCGCCGGTGACCAGCGAGATGAGCACCTTGGAGAGGAAGCCGCCCAGCAGGGAGCCCAGCAGCGCTCCGCCCAGGCTGGTGACGTCTACCAGGATGCCGACGCCGACCACGGCGATGACGTCCGCCAGCGACGATTCCACCAGCAGCACGACCCTGGTGGAGTCGTGCACGCGCACCTGCTGCAGGATAGGGAGGACGACGGTGCTGGACGTACATCCCAGCACGGCGCCGATCAGCAGCGCGCCGCTCCAGCCCATGCCGGTGATGGCGAAGCGCGCGACCAGGGCCACCATTCCAGCTGACATGACGAAGCCGAGGAATGCGAGCACAAACCCGCCGGGGAAGTGGCGCATCGTCTCGCGAACGTTGAGTTCGAGCCCGCCCTCGAACAGCACCAGCAGCAGCGCCAGGGTACCGAATACGTTGATGACCGGCTGGAAGGCATTTTCGCCCACCAGGTGAAGCACCGGGCCGGCGAGCACGCCGGCGATCATCAGCACGATGGGGTCGGGCACGCGCGTGATCTGGAAGGCGCGATTCGCCAGGAAGCCGAGCACGAGCATCGCGCCCAGCAAGGCGAACATGCCGGTCTGTGACATCAGACGCCGACCGGGAACGGCTTCTCGTGCAGCTCGGCGGTGCCGCGGCCGGTGGCGCGCTCGAAGCGGCCCTGCAGCAGCGACATCAGCCCGGTCGCCCAGTAGCCGAAGACGAACAGCACCAGGAACGGCACCGTGATGTAGTTCTGGTTGACGAGGGCGTACCACACGGTGAGCGCGAAGTAGCAGCCCACGGCGAGCTCGATCCAGGGCACAATGCCCAGCCGCCGCCGGTACTTTTTTGCCAGGACGGCGTCGCCCTTCTTCTGCACGCGGTACTTCGGCGTCCGCTTGAACGAGGTCTGGTAGCCGAACAGCGCCTCCATCACCGCGCGCGTGTTGGTGAGCGTGAGCCCGATGCCGAGCGCCATCAGGAACGGCAGGTAGAGGAAGGTCCGCGGCCACTGCTTCGGGAACAGCTCCTTCTGCGACACCAGGTAGAACGACGAGATGCTGAAGGTCGACGCCAGGAACAGCGGCAGGTCGATGTAGAGCATCTGGAACCAGCCCTGGTAGAAGCGCGTGACCATCGCCGGCAACAGCAGCACCGAGAGCAGGATCATCAGCGGATACGAGATGTTCGCCGTCAGGTGGTAGAACGCTTCCAGCTTCACGCGCCAGGGCGCGTTCGACCGCCAGACCTTCGGCAGGTCCTTCTTCGCGCACTGGATCAGGCCCTTCGCCCAGCGCGCCTGCTGGACCTTGAACGCCGTCATCTCGATGGGCAGCTCCGCCGGGCACTCGACGTCCTGCAGGTACTTGAACTCCCAGCCCTTGAGCTGCGCGCGGTAGCTGAGGTCGGTGTCCTCGGTGAGGGTGTCGTGCTCCCAGCCGCCGGCCTCGTCGATGGCCTGGCGGCGCCACATGCCGGCGGTGCCGTTGAAGTTGAAGAAGACGCGCGAGCGCGAGCGCCCGCCGTGCTCGAGCACGAAGTGGCCGTCGAGCAGGATGGCCTCGACGTTGGTGAGGAACGAGTAGTCGCGGTTGAGGTGCGTCCAGCGCGTCTGCACCATGCCGACCTTGGGATCGGTGAAGTGGTGCACGACCTTCATCAGCCAATCTTCCGGCGGGACGAAGTCGGCGTCGAAGATGGCGACGAACTCGCCCTCCGCGGTCTTCAGGCCCTCGTGCAGCGCGCCCGCCTTGAAGCCCTCGCGGTTGGTGCGATGGTGATGCGTGATGGGATTGCCGACCGCGGCGTAGCGCTCCACCACCGCGCGCGCGACCTCGACCGTCTCGTCGGTCGAGTCGTCGAGCACCTGGATGTCGAGCTTGTCCTTCGGGTAGTCGAGCTTGCAGATCGAGTCCACCAGCCGGTCGACCACGTACTGCTCGTTGAAGATGGGCAGCTGGATGGTGACGCGCGGCAGCTCCGCGAACCGCGCCGGCGGCTCGGTCGTCTTGTTCCGCTTGTTGCGGTAGTACATCCAGACGAGCTGGTAGCGGTGCATGCCGTAGGTCGCGAGCACGATCATCACCGCGAAGTAGGGAAGCAGGATGGAGAGGTCGAAGCCGTCGAGCTGGTAGAGCGGGCGGCTCTTGCCGCCCTCGTACACCACGAACGGGTTGGTGACCACGCGGCTGACCGTGCGCTTGATGGTCTCCCAGGCGCCCTTGTTCTGCGCCGCCCACAGGTAGAGGGACGCCGCCCAGGCGCACCCGTAGCTCCAGATTGTGGCCAGTAGTTGCAGCGGAACTCCTCCGGCTGGTCCGCCCCGAACGGGACAGGTAAACCAAAGATTGTACAGGACGTAGGCGGCGCCGCCGTTACGGACGAGGTGCGGGCTACCTACTCCGGCTCGACCGTGATGGAGCGGAGCTCGACCGAGACCGTCTGCCGCTCGCCCACGGTCACGCGCTTGCCTTGCGATTCATAACGCGCAAGGAAATCAGCATCCCCGAAGTCGACCGTCCATTCCGAACCGTCCACGGCTAGGACGGTGTACTGCCCCGGCCTGAGCGACTCGAGGAGGAAGCGGCCGTTCTGGTCGGTCGTGCCGCGGCGCTGGTTGACGGTCTTCCGAAGCGGCGCAGCCGGAACGGCAACGGCTGTGACGCCTGTTAGCGGCTGGCCGTCGGCATCGGTAACGGTACCAGTGATGCTCCCCGCGGCATCGTTGAGCACGATCTCGAGCGTGCCTTGCGGGTTCGCGTTGGTAATGCGGAATCCGGAAGTCAGCACGTCGATGCTTCCCAGGCGGACGGACTCGGGATACCAGCTGCCGCCAACCCTGCCGATCTCATAGACCCCCACACGGTATTCACCCGGCGCTAGGTTCTTGAGGACGAAGGTGCCGTCGCGCTTCGCGCGGGCGAAGGCAGGTTGCCGCAATCCGAAATAATTGCGCGCACTGAGCTCGACCGTGTCGTCGTCTTGGGCCGCCTGGATGAAGACCTTGCTCAGGTCGATCTTCGGATCCCGCGATACGACCTTCCCCGCGAGAGAGAACCGGCCGGCGGCTTCGAGGGTGATTGTCACGCCTTCGAGGTCGGAGTTAGTCACACTGACTTGCTGAAACGCTCGGCGCACCGCGGCCCAGTCGCTCTCGTCGGAGGATCCTTCAGCAGGTGACATCGCCATCAGCACGTATTCCCCGGGTATGAGGTCCGCGATCTCGAAGCTCCCGTCCGGCCTTACTTGGGCGGTCTTGGCCTCGGACTCGCGCGCGAGCGCTATGACCTGGGTCTGCTTTCCGCCGCCGATCACGCGGCCGCGGATCGCCAGCGCGGCCGCGCGCTGGAGCTGGATGTCGGCCCGCACTTCGTCGCTGGCTTTGAGCTCCAGCGGACTCGCCTGTTCTAATTGCGTGGCGCTGGGAAAATAAGTAGGCACGTTGACCAGGCGCGCGGGCTTCCCGGCCTGGGGAGCGGCGAAGTTCATGCTCCACCCGAAGGCTCCGTTGCCCTCAGAACCGCCGGCACGCACGTAATACCGCGCCGGCGGAAGGGTGTGCAACCGGTACTCTCCCAGGTCATTGGTCTGCGCGAATGCGACCGAGTCTTCCTGCGGCTTGCCGCCGCGCCGGAACATGCGCAGGGCAACGACCTGCATGCGGCTGACCGGCTCGCCATCGGCGTCGACGACGCGGCCGGTGATAGCCGCCGCGGCCGTCAGCCGTAGCTTGACCGGGCGCAGCTTTTCGCCCGCGGTCAGGGTGAGGGGCGCGCCTGGCCGGTCTGGCCCGCGCTCCCCGAAGTCGGCGCGCAAGAAGCCGGTGCGCTCGGCCGAGAGCGCGTAGCGCCCGCAAGGCAGGTCGCGGAATTCGAAGCTGCCATCCTCCGCGCTCGTGCTCTCGCGCTCGCGTTCGGACGACCCTTCGTCGCGCCTTCCGGTCAACGAACCGAGCTTTACCTTGGCGCGTGGCAGCGGCTCGTCGTCAGAGGCGCGTACGACCACGCCGCGGACCTCACATACCGCTTTGGAGGGGCCATCCTGCCCCGGAGAAGGGAGAGTGCCGAGCAACAGTGCGAGCGATATCCAGAAGCGCATGAGAGCGCCACCTGTCGGAGAAAGCCTAGTTCAGGAAGAACTTCGTGTACAGCGTGTCCCGCTGCGCGGGGCGGAAGCCGGCATCGCGGATGATGCGGCGCAGCTCCTCCTCGGTCGTGCAGTTCGTCGTCCCTGCCGCGCGCACCACGTTCTCTTCCAGCATCACCGACCCGACGTCGTTGCCGCCGAAACGCAGTCCCATCTGGCAGACCTTCAGGCCCTGCGTGACCCAGCTCGACTGCACATTCTCGATGTTCGAGAGGAACAGCCGCGCGATGGCGAGCGTCTTCAGGTACTCGACCGAGGTGGCCTCGTCCCAGCCGCGGCCGCCGAGCGCGGTGTTCTTCGGCTGGAAGGTCCACGGGATGAACGCGGTGAAGCCCCCGGTCTCCTGCTGCAGGTCGTAGACGTGCTGGAAGTGGTTCACGCGATGCTCGAAGGTCTCGCCCACGCCGAACATCATGGTCGCGGTCGTCCGCATGCCGAGCGCGTGCGCGGTGCGGTGGACGTTGAGCCAGTCTTCGGTGAGGCACTTCAGGCGCGCGACCTTGTGGCGCACCTCGTCGTCGAGGATCTCGGCGCCGCCGCCCGGGATGGAGTCGAGCCCGGCGTCGCGCAAGCGCGCGATGGTGTCGCGGATGGAAAGCCCGTTCAGCTCGGCGAAGTGGATGATCTCGCTCGCCGAGAAGCAGTGCAGGTGGATCTGCGGAAAGCGCTGCTTGATGCCGCGCAGCATCTGCTCGTACCAGTCGAGCTTCAGGTCGGGATGCAGGCCGCCCTGCATCAGGACGCCGGTGCCGCCGAACTCCACCGTCTCCTGGATCTTGTCGTAGATCTGCTGGAAGTCGAGCACGTAGCCCCTGGCGCGGCCCGGCCCCTTGATGGGCGCGTAGAAGGCGCAGAAGGTGCAGTACTCGGTGCAGAGGTTCGTGTAGTTGATGTTGCGGTCGATGATGTAGGTGACCACGCCCTCGGGGTGCAGCTTGCGGCGGAGGGAATCGGCCTCCATCCCGATGCCGACCAGGTCGTCGGAGCGGAAAAGGTCCAAAGCCTGCTGGCGCGTGAGACTCATCTGGTAGAGGTCCCTCGCTGCGCTCGGGATCTCGGCTGCGGGCTCCCGGCCGCTGTGGCGGCCTCACGCCCGCAAGTCGTCTCAACCTGTTGTTGGGTCAGACTCATGCTGAAACAGCTATTTTAGCGGGGAAGAGCGCAGCCGGCCAAACCTGCCGCGTCCAGTTCAAAAAAGGCCGCGCTCCCCGAGGGGTCAGAAAGGGAGCGCGGCCAGCAACGCCCTCAATGCAAGGGCGCGGCTGCCGAAGCCAGTCGTGCGATGCCAGGCAGAACATCGTCGGCCGCCGCAGAGGAGCGGTCGGCGGCAGCCGACACGAAGGCTTCAGCCCAGCGAAAGACGTCGAAGCGGCGGACGAGGTGGCGCATGTGCCGCATGCGCCGCTGTCGCTCCTCCGCCGGCATGTGGCAGGCGCGCGCGATGGCGTCGGCCACGGCTTCCGTGTGATAGGGATTGACGAGCAGCGCGCCGTTGGCGAGCTGCGCCGCCGAGCCCGCGAACTCGCTCAGCACCAGCACGCCATTGCCGTCCACCTTCGCGGCGCAGTACTCCTTGGCGACCAGGTTCATGCCGTCGCGCAGGGGAGTGACCAGGCACACGTCGGCGGCGCGGTAATACGCCAGCAGGTCGTCCGGTTCGAGGTGACGATAGAAGTGCTGCACCGGCACCCACCCGGGCTGGCTGTGGCGCCCGTTGATCTCGCTCACCAGTTGCTCGATCTCGGAGCGCAGGCCGTGGTACTCGGGGATCTCCTCGCGGCTGGGCACCACGATCTGCAGCAGGACGATCTTGCGATGCAGTTCGGGCGAGCGGCGCAGCAGGTCGTCGAAAGCCCGCAGCCGGTCGGGGATGCCCTTGGTGTAATCGAGCCGGTCGACGCCCAGCACGATGTGCTCGCACCCCAGCTCCAGGCGCACGCGCTCGGCGCGCGCGCCGGCCTGGCGCGTGGCCGCGCGCGCGGAGAACGCGCGGTAGTCCACGCTGATGGGAAAGTGCGCGATGTTGGCGCGGCGGTGGTCGAGCGTCGCGCTCAGGACGCCGTGCGTGCGGCGCACGCGGCTGCCCGGCAGGTAGCGCCGCAGGCACGCCGTGAAGTTACGCACGTCGTGCGCGGTCTGGAAGCCGAGCAGGTCGTACTCCAGCAGCGAGGTCAGCACTTCCGCGCGCCACGGCAGCTTGGCGAAGATGTCGGGCGCGGGGAACGGGATGTGCTGGAAGAATGCGAGCCGCGAGCGCACGCCGGCGGCGCGCAGCTCGCGCGCCACGTCCATCAGGTGGTAGTCGTGCACCCAGACCAGCGGCGGCGCGGCGACGCGCAGCCGCGCCAGCACCGCGCGCGCGAAGCGCTGGTTCACCGAGCGGTAGCTGCGCCAGTAGCGCGGATCGAAGTTGCAGCGCGATTGCAGGTCGTGGAACAGCGGCCACACCACCTCGTTCGAGAATCCCTGGTAGAAGAGCGCGCGCTCTTCCGCGTCGAGGAAGACCGGCGTCAGCTCGCAGCCGAAGGACTCGGGATGCGCGGCGAGCGCGGCGGCGACCTCCTCATCCGGCGGGCCGTCGCAGGAGCCGATCCACGCGACCTGCATCGGCCGCAGCAGGGAACCGAGGGCGCGGACGAGCCCGCCGCTCGAGCGCTGCACCGTGACGCCCGTTGCGCCGCGCTCGACGCTCACCGGCAGGCGGTTGGAGACGAGCAGAAGCCGGCACTTGGCGCTCATGCGTCACCTCCACAAACGTGCAGCCAGCGGTGCAGGAATTGCGTGAGTCCCTCGGGCGGCTGCAGCCACTCGGTGGCGGCGGTCTTGCGGTGCATCTTCGCCACCAGCACGCCCAGGCCGTGGCCGCGGATGGCGCGGAAGGCGTCTTCGTCGGTCACGTCGTCGCCCAGGTAGGCGACGGCAGCCCCGGGCGCTTCCTCCAGGATGGTCTGGACGACGTCACCCTTGTTGGGGCGGCTCAGGCGCAGCTCTACACCGTGGTCGAAGGGCGCCAGCACAAGCCCCTGTCGCGCATAGCGTTGCAGGATCTTGCGGGCAGTGCTCTCGGTCTGAGCCTGGGCGCGCTCCGACAACCCACGCCAGTGGACCGCGAGCGCTCCCAGTTTGTGTTCGAGCAGGGAGCCAGCGCCCGCGCGGGCGAGTTCCGAGCCGGCTTCGGCCAGGGCAAGCACGGCGGCGGGCTCGAGCGCGTGCACGCGCCGCGAGCCGTCGGGAAGCAGCCGTTCCAGCCCGTGGACGCCGAAGATCTCCGGCGCTGGGTTGAGGCCGAGCAGTGGCAGCACTTTCGCCGTCGGCCGGCCCGTCACGATGACCAGCCGCGTGCCCGTGGTGCTGCGGAGGGAATCGAGCAGCTCCATGATCCCCGGATAGGGGAACGCCTGCTGCGGTTCCTGCCGGAAGGGGGCGAGAGTGCCGTCATAATCGACCAGCAGCGCGCGCTCGCGGCTGCCGGCGAGAGTCTCAAAAAAGCCGTCGATCCTGGAAAGCAAATGCGGACTTGCCAAGGGGAACCTCCGATCTGGATTCAGCGTCTTGCCGAATCGATCGGAGCTAGCAGAGGAGGACGACGGTGCTCAGGAGGGCAGCGGAGCTCTTCGGGCAAAGGACTGGCGGCAACGGCTCAGCGGCTCGTGCCTCGATGGCCACGGCGGCGCCCGGCCGGCGCAGCATCCGCACGATCGTCTGCGCCAGCACCAGCAGCGTGCCCAGCGTGACCGCGGCGAGCCGTGCGGCCCGCAAGGCGCTCTCCGGAAGCTCGAGCTGTGGCGAGACGAACATGGCGAGCACCGCCAGCAACACCAGGACCACCAGCATCACCTGGAGGCGGTCGCGCGCGATCGTGGCGAGGATTCTCACAGCTCTCTCTGCTCGAGTGGGCTCCATCGTAGCACGAGAAACGCCGGCGTTCAGTTGAATACGTGGAAAAGCGAGCCGAGCGCCGCGAGCGGCGCGAGCCCCGCCAACGCGCTCGCCCGCCCGGCCTCGCCCAGCATCTGCAAGGGACGCACGGCCGGCAGCACGCCGGTCTCGAGCGCGTACTCCAGGAACAGCCGCATGCCGTCGAGCTTCTCCCGGTCGAGGCGGTAGTCGATGCTCTCGGTGAGGTAGCTGCGGACGGCGTCTTCGCTGATGCCGACGCGGTGCGCCCACTCGCGCGCCAGTTCCGCCGTGTGCTCCAGGCCGTGGTCGCGCGAGCTCCGGAAAAGTTCGGATAAGTCCGGATAATCGTTGCGCCCGGCGAGCGCGGCGTTGCGCACCGCCCAGAAGGCGAAGACGAAGGGCTTGCCGGTCTGGCGCGTCCACTCTTCCGCCAGGTCGTAGCACAGGTACTGCGAGCGATCGACCGTGAGAGCGTTGTCGCCGATGATGAGCGCGGCGTCGGCGTTCTGCAGCATCACGTCGAGCTTCGGCTCCATCGCGGTGAAGGTGCGCTGTCCGCCGAACCACTTGCGGAAGATCACGCGCGCCAGCGCCACCGAGGTGCGCGAGGAGCTGTCGGCCGCGACCGTGCGGATCTGGTCCAGCGGCTTGCGGCTGATCAGCAAGATCGACCGCACCGGCCCCTTGGCCGCGATGCACACGCCGGGGAGCACCGAGAGGTCCGGGATGGTGTGGTAGGTGATGACCGGGATGATGCCGATGTCCGCCACGCCCGTCCGCAGCTCCTCGGCGCACGCCGACGGCACCGTGTAGTGGATGGTGAAGCGCCGCCGCAGCTCCCCGTGGTCGAAGTCCCACATCAGGGGCGCGGTGTTCAGGAAAGAGATGGCGGAGATGCGCAGCCGGTCAGCCATACGCGGACGGGAGATTCTAGCAGGACCCTGGGAGCTGCGGGGAGGCACGATGGCGTCATTATATATCGTGCAACGATGCAGGTGAGCCGCGTGGGCCGCGCCCGCGCCACACTCTTGCGTGATGGCCGTCACAAACAGGCCGCCAAGACCCTGCTAGATTCCGCAACGATCATGGAGACGGCGGCTCTTCAGACCGCCAGCACGACCTCCCGGGCCGCCGGCCTGTGGCTGGCGCTCGCCCTCACGCCGACGCTCGGCCCGAGTCGCGCCCGCAAGCTGGTCGAGCACTTTGACTCCATCGAGAACATCTTCCATGCTTCGTTGACCGAGCTCGAGGCTGCCGGCTTGCCGGCCGCGGCCGCGCAGTCGATCGCGACCGGAAAGTCCGGAGAGCTGGCGCAGGAGGAGATGGTGCGCGCGGTCGCCGCGGGCGCCCAACTGCTCGCGCTGAGCGACCCGGCTTATCCGCCGCGGCTCAAGCAGATCTACGACCCGCCGGTCGTGCTCTACGTGCGCGGCGAGGCGGAAGTGTTGTCGCGCCCCGGCATCGCGCTGGTCGGCACGCGCCACCCCACGCCGTACGGCATCGGCATGGCGGAGCGCCTGGCGCAGGACCTCGCCCATCGCGGCCTGGTCATCTTCAGCGGGATGGCGCGCGGCGTCGACACTGCCGGGCACCGCGGCGCCATCCACGCGAAAGGGAAGACGGTGGCCGTGTTCGGCACCGGCGTCGACGTGCTCTACCCGCGCGAGAACCGCAAGCTGAGCGAGCAGATCCTCGGGCTGGGCGGAGCGCTCCTCAGCGAGTTCGCCATGGGCACGTTCGCCGCGCCGCAGAATTTTCCCATCCGCAACCGCATCATCAGCGGCCTCTCCCTCGGCGTGCTGGTAGTGGAAGCGGGCGAGTATTCCGGCACGCGCATCACGGCGCGCTGCGCGCTCGAGCAGAACCGCGACCTCTTCGCCGTCCCGGGCAACGTGACCAACAAGAATTCCTGGGGACCGAACACGCTCATCAAGCAGGGCGCCAAGCTCACTGCTACCTGGGAAGACGTGTGGGAAGAGCTGCCGGCGGAGCTTCAGCAACAGCTCGTTCCCGAGACTTCTGAATCCAAACCACCCTCCACCGCATCTCTATTCGAGGACGACCAAGCCCTTGGTCCCGCCGAGCGCCGCATTTATGCGCTGCTGAAGCCCGACGAATCCACACACATCGACGAATTAGTGGAGCGCCTGGAGCCGGACGTCTCATCGTCCGAGATCTTCGCCGCGCTGTTCGAGTTGGAACTGAGCGGCAAGATCCGGCAATTGCCGGGGAAGAACTTTGTAAAGAGTTTTTGACCCCTTTACGGAGGTCATCCTGAGCGAGGTCGTCCGCCGCGGCGGACTCGCTCAGGATGACCTCCGAGGAAGGAGTGTCGTTCGAGTAGCCGATTTCTGATTTTCACCCCACTCATGCTAGTTTCAATCCCCAAGGAGACAAGTTGGCCAAAGCACTCGTGATCGTCGAATCGCCGGCCAAGGCGAAGACGATCAACAAATATCTCGGTCGCGAGTTCGACGTCGAAGCCTCGCTCGGGCACGTGAAAGACTTGCCCAAGAAGACGCTCGGCGTCGACGTCGAGAACGATTTCGAGACCGAATACATCGTCATCCCGGGCAAGGAGAAGGTCCTCGGCAAGCTGAAGAAGCTGGCCAAGTCGGCGTCCGCCATCTATCTGGCGCCCGACCCGGACCGCGAAGGCGAGGCCATCGCCGCGCACCTGGCGGAAGAGCTGACCGACGGCGCGGGCAAGAAGAAAAAGAAGAACGGCATCCCCGTCCACCGCGTCACCTTCAACGAGATCACGAAGAAGGCGGTTCAGGAAGCCTTCCAGCATCCGCGCGAGATCGACCAGCACCTGGTCGACGCGCAGCAGACCCGCCGCGTGCTCGACCGGCTGGTCGGCTACCAGATCTCGCCGCTGCTGTGGGACAAGGTGCGGCGCGGCATCTCCGCCGGCCGCGTGCAGACGGTCGCGCTGCGGCTCATCGTCGAGCGCGACCGCGACATCAAGGCCTTCCAGAAGGTCGAGTACTGGACGCTGGACGCGCACTTGCACGCCGCCAAGCCGCCGCTGTTCGACGCCAGCTTCGTGGGCGCGAATCCCGACAAGAACGAGATCCCGAACGAGGAGCGTGCCAGGCAGATCCAGGCCGACCTGGAGAACGCCTCCTGGGTCGTCCGCAACGTAGAGAAGAAGGAGCGCCGCCGCTCGGCCGCGCCGCCCTTCACCACTTCCAAGTTCCAGCAGGACGCCTCGCGCAAGCTGCGCTTCAGCGTGAAGCGCGCCATGATGATCGCGCAGCGTCTGTATGAAGGCATCGACCTGGGCGACGAAGGCTCGGTCGGCCTCATCACCTACATGCGCACCGACTCCACGCGCGTCTCCAACGACGCGCTCGGCGAGGTGCGCGAGTACATCGCGTCGAACTTCGGCGAGAACTTCCTGCCCGAGTCGCCCAACTTCTTCAAGTCGAAGAAGGGCGCGCAGGAGGCGCACGAGGCCATCCGCCCGACCTCCGCGATGCGCCCCCCGGATTCCATCAAGCGCTACCTGCAGGAAGACGAGTTCAAGGTCTACAAGCTCATCTGGCAGCGCTTCATCGCGTCCCAGATGACGCCCGCCGTCTTCGACCAGACCTCGGTCGACATCGACGCCACCGCGAAGAGCAGCAAGACCTATCCCTTCCGCGTCACCGGTTCGGTCCTGAAGTTCGAAGGCTTCCTCAAGGTCTACGAGGAGTCGCATGAAGGCAAGACCGAGGAAGACGAGGAGCTGCGCCACAAGCTGCCGCCGCTCGAGCCGGGCCAGAAGCTCGAGCTCAAGGGCCTGAAGCCGGAGCAGCACTTCACCGAGCCGCCGCCGCGCTACAACGAGGCGTCGCTCGTGAAAGAGCTGGAGGAGCGGGGCATCGGGCGGCCGTCCACCTACGCGGCCATCATCTCGACCATCCAGGACCGCGGCTACGTGCAGAAGTTCGGCGGCAAGTTCGCGCCCACCGAGATCGGGTTCGTCGTCACCGACCTGCTGGTCGCCAATTTCCCCGACATCTTCGACCTGCAATACACCGCGCGCCTCGAGGAAGAGCTCGACGAGATCGAAGAGGGCAAGGAGAAGTGGACCGACGCGCTCGCCGAGTTCTACAAGAAGTTCGCGAAGGACCTCCGCTACGCCGAGAAGCACATGGAGAACATCAAGCGGATGGAGAAGCCCACGGAGGAGAAGTGCGAGCGTTGCGGCTCGCCGCTCGTCATCAAGTGGGGCAAGCACGGCTCCTTCTTCGCGTGCAGCGCGTATGCCAAGGACGATCCCAACTCCTGCACCTTCACCAAGGAGAACCCGATCGACCTCCCCGACCTCGATTCGGCCGACATGCAGGAGACCTCGCAGGAGGAATACTGCGAGAACTGCGGCCGCTTGATGGTCCTGAAGCGCGGGCGCTTCGGCCAGTTCATGGCCTGCACCGGTTATCCCGAGTGCAAGACCACGCGCCGCCTCGACCAGCAGAAGAAGGTCCCCGACATCCCGCTCGACGAGAAGTGCCCGCAATGCGGACGCGGCATGATCCTGCGCCACGGGCGCTACGGCGAGTTCGTCTCCTGCTCCGGCTACCCGGACTGCAAGTACATCAAGCAGAACTTCATCGGGGTGAAGTGCCCGAAGTGCAAGACGGGCGAGATCGTGGAGAAGAAGGCGCGCCGCCGCGGCAACCTCTTTTATGGCTGCGCGAACTACCCGAAGTGCGACTTCACCTCGAACTGGAAGCCGGTCGACGAGAAGTGCCCGCAGTGCGGCAGCCCGTATCTTGTTGAAAAGAGACTAAAAAGCGGCACGGTCCTCGCCTGCCCCAACAACAAGCGCACGGGCGCCGACGAGGACGAGACTCCGAAGCGGAAAAAGAAGAGATCCGCCGACGAGGCAGAGGAATCCGTGAAATGCGATTATTCCCGTCCGGTCCCGGAACCGGCTCCGGTATAGAATCGCAGCCCGCAAACCTGTCCTGAACTGAGGAGACACTCATGGCGAAGAAGACGAAGTCGAAATCTGCCCCCAAGTCCCGCCCGGCGACGCACCTCGACGCCGATCTCATGCTGCGCACCTACGAGCAACGTCGTGATCAGAAGCTGCGCGACGCTCGCAACTTCATCCTCTTCCAGTGGACGCCGACCACCGACGAAGAGTTCGCCTCCCTGGCCTTCAACTTCGGCACCCAGGAGCAGACCTACTTCCGCATGGTCTTCTCCTACTGGGAGCAGACGGCGGCGCTGGCTGACCGCGGCATCGTCCACCCGGACCTGTTCGACGACTTCTCGGGCGAGCTCTTCTTCCTCTACGCCAAGTACGGGTCGTTCTTTCCCATCATGCGCGAGCGCATGAGCCCGCTGTTCGGGCAGCACATCGAGCGCGTGGCGAACGCCACGGCCGAGCGCCGCGCCCGCGTCGAGCGCGCGCGCCGGATGATCGCCAGCCGCCGCGCCCAGCCGGCCAAGGCCGCCGCTCAGTAAAACGCCCAGGAAGAACCGGAGGCCGGCGACTCGCCGGCCTCTTGGTTTTGCTCGCAACTCACGACTCGGAGCTCGCAACTGCTTCTACGCGATGTACTCCTTGATGTACTCATCCCGGGTCGCGGCCAGCTCGGCGGCGTCGCCGTCGAAGATGATCTTGCCGTCGCGCAGGATGAGGAAGCTGGTGCGGACGTCGATGTTCTGCCCCGCCTGGATGGTCTTCATCTCGTTGGCCTGGGTGTCGTAGTAGCTGGTGGCCATCACGAAGGCGTCTTGCAGGCGGTGGGTGACGAGCAGGGAGCTGGTGCGGTAGACGTCGCGCTGCTTCACGATCAGCTCCACGATGGTGGTGGAGGTGATGGGGTCGAGGCCGCCGGTGGGCGAGTCGTAGAGGATCGCCTCCGGCTGCGAGATGATGGCGCGCGCGATGGAGACGCGCCGCCGCATGCCGCCGGAGAGCTCCGAAGGCAGCATCTTCATGGTGTGCTCGAGCTCCACGAAGCGCAGCACCTCGCGCACGCGGTTGTCGATCTCGTCGTCCGCGATGCCGCCCTCCTCGATCAGGCGGAACGCCACGTTGTCGCGCACGGTCATCGAGTCGAACAACGCGCTTTCCTGGAACACCATGCCGACCTTGCGGCGCAGGTCGAACAGGTCCTCTTCGCGCATCTCGGTGACGTCGTGGCCCAGCACCCAGATGTGCCCGCGGTCGGGCTTGATCAGGCCGAGCGCCAGCTTGAGCAGCGTGGTCTTGCCCGAGCCCGCGACGCCGAAGATGGCCTTGGTCTCGCCCCGCTTGAGCTCGAACGAGATGCCGTCGAGCACCACGATGTCGTCGAAGGCGAGCGCGACGTCTTCGAACACGATGGCGACGTGCTGCGTGTCCTGCGCAGCCAGGTTGCCGGGAATGGGCGCGGTGAGCGACACGTTTAACCGCCGCCGAGCATGGTCATGAGCAGGCGCGTCCAGAAGAAGTCGACGACCAGGATGAGCACCGAGGCCGCCACCACCGCCTGCGTGGTCGAGCGGCCCACGCCCTGCGTGCCGCCCTTGGTGGCCATGCCGTAGTAGCAGCCCACCGTCGCCACGATGAAGCCGAAGATGATGGGCTTGGTCAGGCCCATCGCCACGTCCTGCCACACCAGCGACTGCCACGCCTTGTTCCAGTACTCGTAGGAGTTCAGCCCCAGCATCAGGGTGGAGACCATGGCGCCGCCCGCCAGGCCGACCAGGTCCGAGATGACGGTGAGGAAGAACAGCATGCTCACGGTGGAGACCACGCGCGGCGTCACCAGCTTCTTCGACGGGTCGGTGCCGAGCGCGCGCATGGCGTCGATCTGCTCGGTCACCTTCATGGAGCCGAGTTCCGAAGCCATGCCGCTGGAGTTGCGGCCGGCGACCATCAGGCTGGTCAGCACCGGGCCCAGCTCACGCACCATCGAGATCGACACCAGCTGCCCGATGAGCGAGAGCGATCCGAAGCGCTGCAGCGTGTTCGAGCCTTGCAGCGCCAGCACCGCGCCGGTGAAGAAGCCCGTCAGCACCACGATGGGCAGCGAGCCCACGCCGATCAAGTCCATCTGCTGCAGGGTGTCCGCGACGTAGCGCGGCTTGCGGAAGACGTTCGACACCGACCGCCAGGCGAGCTGGGAATAGTCCTGCACCGCCAATACGGTCTGCTTGGCGAAATCGACCGGGGAAATGAGTTCCATGCGGAAGGGGGAGTGTAGCAGAGGTGCGTAAAAGCTGGAACTACCTCAATCCTGGATCCGGAAGCGGATCGTAACGGCCGTTTCAACCTCGACCGGCTCGCCGTTGAGGAGATAAGGTCTGTAGCGCCATTGGCGCACGGAATGGACCGCTTCCTCCGCCAGTTCGGGCGGACCGCTCTCCACTTCGAGAACCTCGACCCCACCATCTCTGCCGATGACGATCCGAAGTAGAACGGCGCCCTGAATGCGAAGCAGGTCCGCCTTGAGCGGATATCCCGGTTTCGGACGGTAACGCACGTTGCCCGAAGTCACTCCCGGATTCACACGCACTCGTCGCAGCGCCTGCTCCCGATGGTTCGGGTCCTTGGGGAAGGGCGGCAGCGTCGCCGAGTAGGTCACGTGCCAGGTTTCGGCGTGAAAATCGAACTCCATGGCCGCCGCCACCTCGCGGGCGGCGCCATCCACGATGCACGGCTGGAACTTCCATTCCTTCAGCGCGTCGTCCGCCGCGTCTGCCAGATCCTCGTCGCCGGAGAGCGTGACGACTTTCTTCACGTGCCCGTCGGCGGCGACCAGCGCTTCCAGCCGCACTTTGCCGCCGAAGTTCTTCTTCACCGCGTCTCTGGGATAGACGGGCTGGAGCCAGTACCGCGGCACCATCTCGTGCGGACACACGGGCGCTGGGAGCTTATGCGCAGCGGGGAGCTGCAGAAACCACAGCGCGAGGACCGCAGTCAGCAATCAGCCTCCCCTCGACGCGGGAAACTGGAAACCGGGACCCGGAAACACCCCTACGCTTCCTTCGCCTTCCTCTTGATCTCGATGTTCAGCCGCTTGATCTTCTGGTTCAGGGTCGAGAGCGGGATGTGGAAGCGCTCGGCGGCGTCGGTCTGGTTCCCGTTGCACTTCTCCAGCATGTCGCCGATGACGCGCCGCTCGCACTCCTCGATGATCTCGAACAGCGAGGCGTCCGGCCGGTCGGCCAGGATCTTGCCCACGACGTCGCGCCCGACCACGCCCGCCGGCAGCAGGTCGCTGGTCACGCTCTCGCCCGGCGCCAGCACGACCGCGCGCTCGATCACGTTCTCCAGTTCGCGCACGTTGCCCGGCCAGTTGTAGTCCATCAGCGCTCGCAGCGCGTCCGTGGTGATGTTGTGCACGTGCTTCCCGTTCTCCTTGGAGAACTTCTCCAGGAAGTGGTGAGTGAGCAGCGCGACATCTTCGCGGCGCTGCCGCAACGCCGGCAGCTCGATGGAGATCACGTTCAGCCGGTAGTAAAGGTCCTCGCGGAACCTGCCCTCGTCCACCTGCTTCTTTAGGTCCACGTTGGTGGCGGCGATGATGCGCACGTCGACCTGGATCTCCTGCACGCCGCCCAGGTGCATGAACTTCTTGTCCTGCAGCACGCGCAGGATCTTCGCCTGGGTGTCGAGCGACATGGTGCCGATCTCGTCGAGGAACAGCGTGCCGCCGTGCGCCACCTCGAACAGGCCTTTCTTCGACGCGATGGCGCTGGTGAACGCGCCCTTCACGTGGCCGAAGAGCGTGGATTCGAGCAGGTCCGGCGGCATGGAGCCGGTGTTCACCGGCACGAACGCGCGGTCCTTGCGCGGGGAGTTCGCGTGGATGGCCTTCGCGATCAGCTCCTTGCCCGTCCCGCTCTCGCCCTGAATGAGCACGGTGGAGCGCGAGGGCGCCACCTGGCCGACCAGGTCGAAGATCTTCAGCATCGGCTCGCTCTTGCCCACGATGTGCTCGAAGTTGTAGCGCTGCTTGAGCGCGCGCTTGAGCTGGACGTTCTCTTCCTCCGCCTTGCGGCGCGCGACCGCGGCGCGCACGTCCGCCAGCAGCTTCTCGTTGTCCCACGGCTTCTGGATGAAGTTGGTGGCGCCCGCCTGCACCGCCTTCACGGCGTTCTCCACCGTGCCGTACGCGGTGATCATGATGACGGAGAGCTGCGGGTCGCGCTCGCGGATCTCGGCCAGCACCTCGAGCCCGTTCATGTCGGGCAGCGCGAAATCGAGCAGCACCAGGTCGAAGGGGCGCGCGGCCAGCGCGCTCAGCCCGTCTTCGCCGGTCTCGGCGCTCTCGACCGCGTAGCCTTCCAGGTCGAGCAGCGTCTCCAGCGACTCGCGGATGGCCGCTTCGTCGTCGATGATCAGGATGGCGCCCACGCCCGACACCTGTTCGGTGCTCGCGCGGCGCGGTAGAACGGCAGCATTCGACATACTCTCTCCCGACTAAACGCCCACGGCCTTGCGGACCATGGGGAATTCCAGATAGAACGTGGTGCCCTTGCCCGGCTCGCTCTCCACGTGGATCTTGCCGGCGTGCTCCTGGATGATGCCGTAGCTCACGGCCAGTCCCAGCCCGGTGCCGCGGCGCTCGCCTTCGCGCACGTTGTTCTTGGTGGTGAAGAACGGGTCGTAGATGCGCCGCAGGTTCTCCGGCTCGATGCCGGTGCCGGTGTCCTTGATCGCGACGTTCACGCCCGAGCCGTTCGCGGTGCTCACCGTCAGCGTGCCGCCGTGCGGCATCGCGTCCTTCGCGTTCAGGAACAGGTTCAGGAACACCTGCTGCAACTTGCCGGCGTTGCCGTGGATGAGCGGCAGGTCCTCGGCGAGCTCGTGCACCACCTTCACCTTCGCCACCTTCATCTGGTGGTCGAGCAGCGAGAGCGTGTCGCCGATGACCTTGTTCAGGCTGATGTCCGAGAACTCGGTGCCGGAAGTGCGCGAGAAGTTCAGCAGGTTGTTGACGATCTCGGAGGCGCGGAAGGTCTGCGCCGTGATCTTCTCCAGCAGGCTGCTCTTCTTCTCGTCGCCCGCCACTTGCTTGGCGAGCATCTGCGCGTAGCTGGAGATGACGGCGAGCGGCGTGTTGACCTCGTGCGCCACGCCCGCGGCCAGCAGGCCGATGGACGACATCTTCTCCGCCTGCGTGAGCTGCGATTCCAGCCCGATGCGCTCGGTGATGTCGTCGACGATGATGAGCCGGCCGATGACGTGGAACTTCTTCGTCACCAGCGGCGCGATGGCCACGTTCGTGACCCGCGCGTCGCCCGCCGGCGTCTGCAGCCGGAACTTGTACAGGTTGTGGATGCCCGCGTTCTGCCGCACGCGGTAGAACTCCTCGTTGAAGGCAGCAGGGAAGACCTCGCTCAGCGGCTTGCCCAGCACCTCGACGCGCGGCATCGCGTACATCACTTCCATCTGCGAGTTCCAGCTCTCGATGCGGTCTTCCAGGTCCACCGCCAGCACGCCCACCGAGATGGACTCCACGATGTTCTCGTTGAATTCCTTCAGCCGCTCGTACTCGCTGACCTTCTGCTCCAGCGAGGCGTACAGCACCGCGTTCTGGATGGCGATGCCGATGTACCCGGCCAGGGTCTCGAGCAGCTCCACGTCTTCGGACGAGAGGAAGTCGCCTTCCATCGTCTTGCCCAGCCCGAGCACCGCGATCACGCGGTTCTGGATGGTGCACGGGATGTAGTAGTTCAGGTCGAGCTTCGCGATGGTCTCCTGCTCGGTCGGCGTCTCGCGCGGCACCAGCCGCGTGTTGTCGTAGAACAGGTGGCCCGTGGCGAACTCTTCCTGGTGCGTCGCCAGGAAGCCGAGGTCGAGCGCGCCGACGTTCCCGATGCCGAACGAGCGCGCCATGTAAAAGTGCCCGTCGTCTTCCAGGAAGACGGCCAGCTTGTCGACCAGCAGCGTGCGCGAGAGCCGGTCGATGACCATGGTGAGCATCTTCGCCAGGTCGGTGACGGAGTTCAGCTCGCGGCCGAACTCGATCAGCGTCCGCCGGTAGTCGTAGCGCTTGCGATAGAAGAGCGGGTCGATGAGCTTCTGCTGCGTGAAATTCTTGATGGGCTCGAACAGCAGCGCCGTCACGATGACGGCCGCCACCAGGCCCGCCGGCCCGGTGGAAGGGAAGGCCTTCTGCGCCAGCGTGGCCACCACCGCCACCGCGCCGTAGAACATGCCGACGATGGCCGCCGCGGCCAGCGTGTACGTCATGCCACGCTTGAAGATGATGTCCACGTCCATCAGCCGGTAGCGCACGATGGCGTAGCCGAACGTCAGCGGTAGGAACACCAGCGACAGCACCGACACCTTCTGCAGGCCGGTCGGCAGGTTCCCGATGAGGAACGGGATCACGTACAGCGCGGTAAACGGCGCGATGGCCAGAATCGTCCCGCGCGTCACCCACTTCATTTGCTGGCGCAGCAGCGGCGTGTCGGCCTTGGTGTAGGTGTTCCAGAAGACGAAGGCCGCGGCCACGAAATAGAGCGCGAGGTACAGCATCGCCAGGCGGTCGAGGTTCCACATCAGCACCGCCGAAGGCGCCAGCACCAGCAGCGCCGCCACGTGCAGCGCCAGCAGCACCACCGCCGGCACGTACGCCGCCACGATCGTCCAGCGATGCCGCCGCACCAACGGCTTGTCCTCGGGGAAGGTGAGCGAGAAGTGCAGGAACAGCGCCGGCTGCAGCAGCCACGCCACCACGTTCGACCAGTAGATCATCTCGTCGAACGCGTTGAGCTTGCCGGTGTACTTGAACGAGTAGAAGACGAACGACACCAGGCAGAACACGTAGAAGTGCATGGACTTCGGCGCCGTCCAGCGCCGCAGCAGCACGTAGAGCCCGATGCCCAGGTAGATGAGCGCGATCAGCCGCAACCCGGAGTTCACCGACCGGTCCGTCGGCTCCAGGATCACCTTCACGTCGACCGGGACTTCGTTGCGGACCAGCGAGTAGGTGGAGTCCTTGTAGATGCCGGTGCGGTAGATCTGCCGCTGCACCGCGGCGACGCTGCTCACGGTGCGGCCGTTGATGGCCGTCAGCGTGTCGCCCACCTTGATGCCGCCCTTGTCAGCCGGCCCGCCGGCCTCGATGCGCTCGGCGCGCAGCCAGCCCTCGTGCTCCACCCACCACACGCCGTCGGTCGCGGTCTCGACCTCGCGCTCTTTCTGGAAGTTGATGAAGGCGAAGATCGCCGCCGTCACGGTGAGCACCGCCAGCAGGATGGCGGCAAAGCGGAACTGCGACTCGCTCTTCATGGGCCGGCGGGGGCGTGCGGTCGGGGCCTCAGCCCCGTTCGCGCCTTGTCTTGATTGCAAGCCGGCTTCCATGTTTTGGGACAAGTGCTTCCCTTCAACTCTCTGGGACCACAGGGCTTAGACGGCTACCGTCAGGAGAACCTTGAAATCATACCATTTTTTGTATTTACCTTGTGGTTTCCCGTAGCCGAGATACAAGAATCCGGTGCCGCTCCTGCCCGGTAACCCCTTGCGGAACATTTCGTTTGACCCTCCCAGCGGATGTTCATAGACTCCGGCTGTCCCCCACCCGTCGTGGTCTCTCAGCGGACAAATCGGATCCTGTTCGTCGGCGCGCTGCTGCTGTTGTGGGCGCACGTGCTGCTGACCCTGGCGCTGCCCAGCGAATATGCGCGCACGACTGCCTCGAACCTGATCCAGCTCGGCGCTTGCCTGCTGGCAGGGGTGGCCTGCGTGGCGGTGGCGCGCGGCTCGGCCGGTTTCGCGCGCCACTTCTGGTGGCTGGTTGCGGCGTCGATGGCGGCTTGGGCGATCGCGCAGGGATTCTGGACGTGGTACGACCTGTTCGACACGCCGGACCAGATACGCGCGCGGACCGACGTCCTGTTCTTTTTTGCCTACACCCCGATCGCGCTCACCTTGCTGATGGAGATCGACCCGGAGCGGCGCCGCATCGACTGGGAGCGCACCCTCGATCTTGTCCAGTTCGGCATCGTGCTGTTCGCGGCCTACATGTACTTCTTCTATATGCCGCACCCGGAGGCGCCGCAGCAGCTGGCGTGGCGGCGGCTGGGGATCCTGTTCAACGCGCGCAACGCATTCCTGATCATCGGGAGCCTGCTGCGCGCCACGCTGAGCCGCTCGCGCCAGGTGCGCGAGCTGTTCATGCGGCTCTCGGCGTTCCTGTTCGCCTACGCCATATGCACCGGGCTGGCGAACCTGGCGCGCTTCCAGTGGGATGCGGGGTCGGGGCACTGGTCCAGCGCCGGCTGGACGATGGGCTTCACGGTGCTGACCATCGTCGTGCTGACCTGGCGGCAGCAGGAGCCCGAGCCCGTCATCGAGCGCATTCCCAACGTGCGCACCGTGCTCAGCGTGCATCTGCTGCCCACGCTCATCCCGTTCACCGTCCTGTTCCTCTCCAGCCAGATCCTGAAAGAGCAGACGGTGCTGGCCTCGCTGCTGATGCTGTTCTCGTTCGCCTGCTACAGCCTGCGGCTCGCCGTCAGCCAGGACAAGCAGCGGCGCGCCGTCACGGCGCTGCGCGAGACCGAGGGACGCTTCCGGCTGCTGTTCGCCGCCAATCCCCACCCCATGTGGGTGGTGGACCTCGAGACGCTGCGCTTCCTGGAAGTGAACGACGCCGCCGTCCGCCGCTACGGCTACTCGCGCGACGAGTTCCTCTCCATGCGGCTCACGCAGATCCGGCCGCCCGACGAAGTCCCCAAGCTGCTCGAATCGCTCGCCGACGAGACCGGCATCCGCGAGTTCGGCGTCTGGAAGCACGCCTGCAAGAACGGCGAGATCGTCACCGTCGAGATCCACGCCGAGCCCATCCAATTCGCCGGCCACAACGCCATGCTCGTCCTCAGCCAGGACCTGACCGAGCGCCAGCGACTGGAGGAGCAGCTGCGCCAGTCGCAGAAGATGGAAGCCGTCGGCACGCTCGCCGGCGGCATCGCGCACGACTTCAACAACCTGCTGACCGTCATCAAGGGCTACAGCTGCCTGGTGCTCGACCGCGTGAAAGAGGATGAGCAGCTGGCGCGCGAGGTCGGCCAGATCGAGAAAGCCGCGGAAAAAGCCGCGACGCTGACCCGCCAGCTGCTGGCATTCAGCCGTCGCCAGGTGCTGCAGCCGCGCAACATCAACCTCAACGCCATCGTGGCCAGCGTCGACAACATGCTGCGCCGCGTCATCGGCGAGCACATCGAGATCGTGAACCGCTTCGCGCCCGACGTCGGCACCGTGCGCGCCGACCCCAGCCAGATCGAGCAGGTCATCCTCAACCTCGCCGTCAACGCGCGCGACGCCATGCCCACCGGCGGCCGGCTGACCTTCACCACCAGCAACGTCGTGATCGACGAGGCCTTCGCCCGCGAGCACCTCGGCATCCGCCCGGGCCGCTGCGTCCTGCTCGAGGTCTCCGACACCGGCCACGGCATGGACGCCGAGACGCAGCGCCACATCTTCGAGCCCTTCTTCACCACCAAGGAGCTGGGGCGCGGCACCGGCCTCGGCCTCTCCACCGTCTACGGCATCGTCAAGCAGAGCGAGGGATACATCGCGGTCGAGAGCTCGCCGGGCGCGGGCGCCACCTTCCGCATCTACCTGCCGCGCGTCGACCAGCCGGTGGCCGACGGCGACCCGAGCGAGAGCGGCACGCGCCGCGTCGGCTTCGAGACCATCCTGCTGGTCGAGGACGAAGACGTGGTGCGCCAGCTCGCCAACCGCATCCTCGTGACCTCCGGCTACAAGGTGCTGCTCGCCAGCCGCGGCGACGAAGCGGAGAAGATCTGCATCGAGTACGACGGCGTCATCCACCTGCTCATCACCGACGTCGTGATGCCCGGGCTCAGCGGGCACGAACTGGTGCAGAAGGTCGCCGGCAAGCGTCCCGGCATGAAGGTCCTCTACATGTCCGGATACACCGACCAGGCGCTGCAGGGGACCGACATCAAGAGCGGCATCGCCTTCCTCGAGAAGCCGTTCACGCCCGCGGCTCTGCAGCGGCGCGTGCGCGAAGTACTGGAAGGGCGCATTATCCCGTCGTCGGCGACCTGGGTCCGCGGCGCCAACGGCTAGTCCGCCGTCGCGAAAGGCGACGGCGTTGCGGCGACCCTGGAAGAAGGGTGAGGCCGGAGCGAGCGCCGGATCGCGCGAGCAGAGGCCGAGGGGCGATGCAGCCGAGCCGGGTCCGCGGTGGCGGACGAGGCGACTGCGTTGCGGCGACCCTGGAAGAAAACGAAAACGAGGGGACCGGAAGGTCCCCTCACAGAAAAGCGACAGAGGCGATATCTACTCACTTCGACGCGCGCCCGCGCGGTTCGGTTGTACATTCGACAAAGAATGACTCGTCCGCCTGAGATCCGCTGCGCCGAGGAGCGCTTCGCGACCGTCGCCGGCCGCCGCATGCGGTACCTGACCGCCGGCTCCGGCCCGCCGCTGGTCCTGCTGCACGGGCTGCTGGGCTACTCGTTCTCCTGGCGCTTCAACTTCGAAGCGCTCGGCAAAGTCGCGACGCTCTACGCGCCCGACGCGCTCGGCTGCGGCTTCTCCGACCGCGATCCCGAGCTCGATTGCAGCGTCCGGGGCGCCGCCGCGCGCGCGCTCGAATTCATGGACCAGCTGGGGGTCAGGGAAGCCGACCTGCTGGGAACCTCTTACGGCGGCGCGGTCGCCGTTGCCGCCGCCGCGCTGGACCAGGAGCAGGGTGGCCGGCGCATCCGCCGCCTGCTGCTGGTCGACGCCGTCAATCCCTGGTCGGCGCACGGCCGCATCCTGGTGCCCTTCATGGCGCGCATGGGCTGGGCGCTCCCCTGGGCCATCCGCACCTTCTCGTGGAGCCAGTCCTACTGGCTGGGCCGGCAGTACGCCGACAAGCGCCGCATCTCCGCCGGCACGCTCGCGGGCTACACCGCGCCGCTCCGGCTCGGCGGCACCATCGAGCACGCCCGCGGCATCCTGAACTCCTGGCAGGCCGACCTCGCGGCCTACGAAGCGCTTCTCCAGCGCGTGCGTCACCTGCCTACCTTGCTGCTCTGGGGCTCCGAAGACCGCGCCGTCTTCGCGTCGTCCGCGGAAGAGCTGCGCCGGCGCCTCGAGCGGGCGCGATTGGTGCTGCTCCCGGGTGTCGGCCACCTCCCGTATGAGGAGGCCCCGGAGGAGTTCAATCGCGCCGTCCTCGACTTTCTCGCCTCCTGAGCACTACTATCCTCATCCAATCCCCAACGTGAAAATGTCAGCCAGGCGCGTGCTGGTCCTCGTGGTCGGGTGGGGATTCCTCCTGCTCGGCATCGCCGGGCTGTTCTTGCCCGTCCTGCAGGGCGTTCTGTTCATCCTGATCGGCCTGGTCATCCTCTCGACCGAGTACATCTGGGCACACCACCTGCTGCACCGCCTGCACCAGCGCTTCCCGAAGCTGGCGCGGCCGCTGGAGATCGCGCGCGAAAAGGCGCGCCGCTGGATCCACTCCGACCGCCACGCCGGCTCGCGCGCCGACGATTAGCCTCGTTGCCTGGCGCGCCGCCCGCTGCTACGCTCCGCATACGGATGTGGGACTTCTTCAAGTCGCAGCTCCGGCACGTGGATCGCGCCGCCTGGATACGCTTCTTCATCGCGCTTGCCGGGCTCACCTTCGCGTTCATGGCGGCGCTGTTCTCCACCGTCTTCCGCGAACAAGGGCACCTCTGGGTCTCGGCGATGCTCGCGACTTCTGCCTTGCTGATGGCCGGGTTCGTGGCGCTCACGGTGGTGCCGTACCTGGCGCGGCGCGTCCTGGTCGCGCGCGTCCGCGACGCCTTCCATTACGACGTCACGCGCGAAGGCCTCGTCTACCTGGGCGTCATCCTCCTCATCGGCGTCGCCGCGCTGAACACCGGCAACAACCTCCTGTTCATCGTGGTCTCCGCCATGCTGGCGGCCATCCTCGTCTCCGGTGTCGCCTCGGCCGGGGTGCTGCGCGGGCTCGACCTGGAGCTCGCCCTGCCCATGCAGCTGTTTGCCGGGCGCAAGACCCTGGCGCGCTTCACGCTGCAGAACACCCGCCGCTTCCTGCCGTCGTTCTCCATCGTGCTCACCGGGCAAAGCGGGCAAAAGCCGGAGCGTCGCTGGCGCTGGCAGAAGTCGCATCTTGGCTTCCCGTTCGGCCGTCCCCCGGAGCGCCAGTGGATCCGCGTTCCCGATCTCGCATTGCGGCGCGATCCCGACCCGCCGGACCCGCAGCAGATCTACTCCGGCGCCGTGTACTTCGCATACATTCCCGGCGGCGGCTCGGTCTCCGCCGACGTCGAGCTGCTGTTCGAGCGGCGCGGCGAGTACCAGCAGGATGAATTCGGCGTCCGCACCCGCTTCCCCTTCAGCTTCCTCGAGAAGACGCGCCACATCGCCATGCGCGAGAAGGTGATCGTCTACCCGCGGGTCGACCAGACCGACGAGCTCTTCGAGGTGCTGCCGATGATCCGCGGCGAGTTCGAGGCGTTCGTCCGCGGGCGTGGCTATGACCTCTATCGCATCCGCGAGTACATGCCCGAGGATTCCGCCCGCCACGTCGACTGGAAGGCGACCGCGAAGTCCATGTCGCTGAAGGTGCGCGAGTACACGCGCGAGGACGAGCGCAAGCTGCGCATCGTGTTCGACAATCCCGCCGCTGGCCAGGTCACGCTCGCGGCTTACGAGTCGGCCGTCGAGCTCGCCGCCTCGCTTGCCTGGCACTTCGCCGCGGAAGACACCGAGCTCACCTTCGTCGCGCCGGGCTACTCCGGCGCGCCCGACATCTACGAGTTCCTGCGCTATCTCGCCCTGGTGCAGCCGGGCGCCTCGCCCGTGGGGCTGGAGACCCTGCCCCTGACCAGCGACTACAACGTCATCCTGACGGCGCGGCCGCGCGGCAGCATCCCCACGCAGCTCTGGGCCTCGTCGTACTTCGTCTTCATCGAGCCGGCCGGCCTGCGGACCGGCGCGGACTGAGGCTTGTACTCTGCTTGCGGGCGGGAGTACGATGCGCCTGCTATAGGTACCCATTCCACGGTCGGGAAGGTGTCTGCATGAAACGCCAGCTTGCCCTCCTACTCCTTGTTCTGGTGCCCGCGCTCGCGGCCGCCCAGCGCCGCACCGCCAGCGCCGTCACCATCCCCGCCGGGACCCAGATCACGGTCCGCATGATCGACAAGCTGACCAGCGAGACCGCGCAGCCCGGCCAGACCTTCCGCGGCTCGCTCGAGTACCCCATCCTGGTGAGCGGCAGGGAAGTGCTGCCGCGCGGCGCCGACGTGGAAGGCCGCGTCATCGCGGCCCACAAGTCCGGGCGCCTGAGCGACCCCGGCGTGCTCGAGCTCGAGCTGACGTCGGTCGGTTCCGGCACGAAGAAGACCGAGATCGCCACCGAGCGCTTCGTCATCAAGGGCGAATCGCACACCAAGAGCAACGTGACCAAGATCGGCGGCGGCGCGGCGCTGGGCGCCATCATCGGCGGCATCGCCGGCGGCGGCAAGGGCGCGGCCATCGGCGCGGGCGCGGGCGCGGCGGCCGGCACCGGCGTCGCGGCGGCCACGGGAAAGAAGAACGCCAGCGTCGACTCGGAAGCCGTCCTGAACTGGAATACGGCCACCGACGCGGTCGTCGGCCGCGCCGCCGGCTCGGGCAGCGTGCGCCCCGCCTCCGCGCGCGAGGTCGAGCAGCGCGACCCGGCGTCGTTGCGCAGCTTCACCGCGCGCGACCGCGCGACGGTCCGCACCTGCTACGAGGACCACGCCGGCGACCTGCCGCCGGGACTCGCCAAGCGCGAGAACCTGCCCCCGGGCCTGGAGAAGCAGCTCCAGAAGAACGGCACGCTGCCGCCGGGGCTGCAGCGGCGCGTCCACGATCTGCCCGAGGTCTGCGAGCGCCAGCTGCCCACGCTGCCGCGCGAACTGGAGCGCGTCGTCTACATGCGCCGCGTGATGCTGCTCGACCGCGAATACCGCATCCTCGACGCCTTCGACATCGACGAGTAGCCAGGGCTGTGGGTGCCCCATCCTTTGCGACGCCCGTCTTTGGCGGAGCAAAGGGTGGGAGGGAAGATGCATCGCAGTGGGTGATAGGCGAGGAGGTACAGCATGGGCACGATCCGGCAACTGCTGAAGGACCGCCAGACGTACACCGTCGAGGGGCAGCAATCCGTGCTCGACGTCGCCAAGTTCATGGTCGAGCGCAACATCGGCGCCGTGCCGGTGCTCGAAGGCGGCAAGCTGGTCGGCATCTTCTCCGAGCGCGACATCATGAAGCGCGTCCTGGTCGAGGGCAAGGACCCGAAGAAGGCCAAGGTCTCCGACGTCATGACGCCCAACCCGCTGGTCGTCACCGCCGACGAATCCTTCGACAACTGCATGATCCTGATGAAGCAGCATGGCTTCCGCCACCTGCCCATCCTTGATGGCGCCAAGCTGCTCGGCCTGGTCTCGCTGCGCGACCTGCTGCTGCACGAGGTCGACGAGAAGGACGGCGAGGTCAAGATGATGCGCGCCTACATGCACTCCATGCCGGGCGAGAGCTAGTCGGCCGTTCCTGGCGGGCCGCCGGCCATCCCGCCGGCGCTTGTTTTTCAGTGTAGAATCCCGCCCACTCATCCCCCATGGCCCTGTTCTCCATCGCCCGGCGGCTGAAGAAGATCGTCGGGAAGGACGCCGTCCTCTCCGACCGCGCCGACCTGATGCTCTACGAATACGACGGCGGCGTGCAGCGCGCCCTGCCCCAGGCCGTCGCCTTCCCGACCACCACCGAGCAGGTCTCGCGCATCGTCCGGCTCTGCGCGAAGGAGAAGGTGCCCATCGTTCCGCGCGGCGCCGGCACCGGATTAAGCGGCGGCGCCCTCGCGCGCACCGGCGGCGTCATCCTCGGCTTCTCGCGGATGAACAGGATCCTCGAGGTCGACGTCGCCAACCAGCGCGCCGTCGTGCAGCCCGGCCTCGTCAACTGGGAGCTGTCGCAGGCGATGGCGAAACACGGCCTCTACTTCGCGCCCGACCCCTCCAGCCAGAAGGCCTGCACCATCGGCGGCAACGTGGCGGAAAATTCGGGTGGCCCGCACACGCTGGCCTACGGCGTGACGGTGAACCACGTGACTGGCCTTGAGGTCGTGCTCGCCGACGGCCGCGTCGTGAACTTCGGCGGCAAGTCCGCCGAGACCCTCGGCTACGACCTCACCGGCTTCTTCGTCGGCTCGGAAGGGACGCTCGGTATCGCTACCGCCATCACCGTGAAGCTCACGCGGCTGCCGGAAGCCGTCGCCACGCTGCTCGCCATCTTCGACTCCGTCGACGCCGCTGCGCAGACCGTCGTCGCGCTCACCGCCGCGGGCATCACGCCCGCGGCGCTCGAGCTGCTCGACGGCTGGACGCTGCGCACGGTCGAGGAAGCCGTGCACGCCGGATATCCACTCGACGCCGGCGCGGTCTTGCTCATCGAGCTCGAGGGCATGCGCGAAGCCGTCGACGGCCAGAAGGCCGCGGTGGTCGCGGTCTGCGACCGCCTCGCGCGCGAGACCCGCGTCGCGAAGGACGAAGCCGAGCGACAGCGCCTCTGGGCCGGCCGCAAGAATGCCTTCGGCGCCATCGGCCGCGTCTCGCCCTCGTACTACACGCAGGACGGCGTCATCCCGCGCACGCGCATTCCCGACACCCTCCGCCGCATCGCCGAGATCGCCGCGCAGCAGCGCTTGACCATCGGCAACGTTTTCCACGCCGGCGACGGCAACCTGCACCCGCTCATCCTGTTCGACGCCCGCGACCACGACCAGCTCGAGCGCACCCGCGTCGCCGGCCGCCAGATCCTCGAGTACTGCCTCTCCGTCGGCGGCTCCATCACCGGCGAGCACGGCGTCGGCATGGAGAAGAGCGAGATCCTGCCGCTCATGTTCGCCGCGTCCGACCTCGACGTCATGCAGCGCCTGCACGACGCCTTCAATCCCAACGCGCTCCTCAATCCGCAAAAAATATTTCCCATGGCGCGCAGTTGCCGCGAGACCGACGCGGCGCGGCATCCCGCCGCCGGACTGGACTCATGAGCGCCGCCGCCGCCGATACCAGCGTCTTCTCGGAACTCGCCGCCATCGTCGGCGAAGCACACCTCATCGAAGACGTGCCCACGCTCCTGCGCTACGACATCCAGGGCACGCAGCCCGCGATCAGGGTCTCGCCCGGTTCCGCGGAAGAGGTCGCGGCGGTGCTGCGCAAAGCGGCGGAGCGGCGGCTCGCGGTCGCCATCGCCGGCGGCTTCACGCAGCAGCAGGTCGGCGATCCGCCCGAGCGCGCGGAATTCCTGCTCGACACCTCGCGCCTCTCCGCGCTCATCCACTACGACCCGGGCGACCTGACGTTCGGCGTCGGCGCGGGCGCCACGCTCGCTTCCGTCGCCGCGCAACTCACCCAGCACCACCAGTTCCTGCCGCTCGACGTCGCCTTCGCCGAGCGCGCCACCATCGGCGGCCTGCTCGCGACCAACGCCTCGGCGCCGCTGCGCCACGGCTACGGCAGCCTGCGCGATTTCTGCATCGGCATCCACTTCGTCACCGGCGACGGAGTCGTCGGCAAGGGCGGTGGGCGCGTCGTCAAGAACGTCGCCGGCTTCGACCTGATGAAGCTGATGATCGGCAGCTTCGGGACACTCGCGGTCATCACCGGCGCGAGCTTCAAGGTCTTCCCGGGCCCACGCCAGACCGCGACCTACGTCGCGCGGTTCGCGTCGCTCACCGAAGCGGCCGCTTTTCGTGACCGCATCGTGCGATCCGCGCTCACGCCCATCCGGCTGGAGATCATCTCGCCGCGCGCGACCGAGTACATCGTGCCGCACGGGGACCCTCGTGATCCCGACCACTACCACCCGCCGGCGCCCGTGCCCGCGCACGAGACCGCCTGGCGCCTCGCGCTGACCGCCTCCGGTTCCGACGCCGTGCTCGCCCGCTATCGCCGCGAGCTGGGCGACGCGCGCGAGCTGACCGGCAGGGAAGAGGACGAGTTCTGGAGCGGCCTGCGCGACTTCCATGCCAACGTCGCCACGCGCCATCGCAACGCCATGCTGATGCAGCTCAACCTGCCGCCCGCGGGCCTCGCGCATGCGCTTGCCGGCGCCGAGCACGCGGCGGTCGAGCAGAACTGCCTCTGCGCCACGCTGGGACGCGCCGGCGCCGGCTCGCTCCTCGTCGCGCTGATCCCGCTCTCCGTCGACCCGCCGTCGGCGATGCAGTACGCCAACGCCGCCTCCGCGATCCGCGCCGCGCTTCCGCACGACGGCAGCGCCTACGTCCTGCAGTGTCCCATCGAAGCCAAGGAGCATTTCGACGTCTGGGGCTCGACGCCGACCGACCGCTCCATGATGCTGGCAGTCAAGCGCGCGATGGATGCCGGTGACATCTTGAATCGAGGGAGATTCCTGGTCTGACGATTGGTTAGCTGGGTAACTGGTTAACTTGTTGATTGGTGGAGCAAAGGACGACAGTCGCCGCGAATTGACAAATTGACAAGTTAACAAATTAACAAATGCCGATCGCGCGCCAACCCGAGCAGTCCAACTTCTCCGCCCACGACCGCCCTACGTGGGAGCTCTACTCCACCTGCGTCCACTGCGGGCTGTGCCTGCAGCAGTGCCCCACGTACCGCGTGCTCGGCACCGAGATGGATTCGCCGCGCGGCCGCATCTACCAGGTGCTCCTGGCCGACGACGGCCGCTTGCCCATCGGCGACTCGTTCGTCACGCACATCGACCGCTGCCTCGGGTGCCTCGCCTGCCAGACCGCCTGCCCGTCGGGCGTGCAGTACGGGCACATCGTCGAGCGCGCCCGCGCGCAGATCGAGCAGCACTACCGCCGGCCGTGGCTCGCGCGCCGCATCCGCGACTTCGTTTACGGGCGCCTGCTCGCGGACTACCGGAAGCTTGCATTGTGGGCCAGGCGCCTGCGCTGGTACCAGCGCTCGCCGCTCGCTAAGGTCGCGCGCTCGTCGGGCGTGCTGAGGTTCCTGGGCGTCGAAGAGATCGAAAAGTTGGCGCCCGCCGTCAGCGACAGCTTCACCTTTCAGGGACTCGGCCACATCTTCCCGCCCAAGGGCACCCCGCGCGGCCGCGTTGCGCTGCTTGCGGGATGCATCGGGAGCGTCGCCTTCGACGACCTGAACCAGGCGACCATTCGCGTGCTGCAGGCGAATGGCCTGGAGGTCCTCCTGCCGGCCACCCAGGGGTGTTGCGGCGCGCTGCACGCGCACGCCGGACGCCTCGACGACGCGCGCACGCTCGCCCGCCGCAACCTGCGCGCTTTCCTCGATGATGGGAGCGTCGACGCCATCCTCACCAGTTCAGCGGGATGCGGCTCCACGATGAAGGACTACGCGAACCTGCTCGCCGACGATCCGGAGCACCACGACGACGCGCGCCGGTTTGCGTCCAAGGTGCGCGACGTGACGGAATACCTCGCCGAGATCGGCCTGCGCGCGCCCAGCCGCTCGGTTCCCGGGCGCGTCACCTACCAGGATCCCTGCCACCTCGCGCACGCGCAGAAGGTCCGCTCGGCTCCGCGCGACCTGCTGAAGCAGGCGGGGATGCAGCTCATCGAGATGCAGCACCCCGATCACTGCTGCGGCTCGGCCGGCGTCTACAACGTCACCGAGCACGAGCTCTCCATGCAGATCCTGGATTCGAAGATGGACGACGTCGCTTCGACCGGCGTGGACGTGGTGGTGACCGCGAACACCGGCTGCATGCTGCAACTGCGCGCCGGCGCCGCGCGCCGCGGGCTCAACCTCGAGGTCAAGCACGTCCTCGAAGTGCTCGACGAAGCCTACTAGCCCTTCTTCCCGCCCAGGATCTCTTCTTCCTCTTTCCCTTGCTGGCTGAGCTGGAGGATCACGTTGTAGTCCTCGAGCGTGGTGGTATCGCCCTCGACGCGGTGCGAGGTCACGATCTCGCGCAGCAGCCGCCGCATGATCTTGCCGCTGCGCGTCTTGGGCAGCGCGGCGACGAAGTGCACGCGTTCCGGCCGCGCCAGTGACCCGATCTCGCGCGCCACCCACTCCCGCAGCTCGTCGCCCATCGCGTCACTCGGCTCCACTTCCTTCTTCAGCGTGACGTAGGCGTGCACCGCCTGGCCCTTCAGTTCGTGTGGCGCGCCGACGACCGCGGCCTCCGCCACCGCCTTGTGCTTTACCAGCGCCGACTCGATCTCCATCGTCGACAGCCGGTGGCCGCTCACGTTGATCACGTCGTCCACGCGCCCCAGGATCCAGATGTACCCGTCGTCGTCCAGCGTCGCCGCGTCGCCCGCGAAGTAGCGCCCGGGGAAGCGCGACCAGTAGTTCTCCTGGAAGCGCTCCGGGTCGCCATAGATGGTCCGCATGATGCTCGGCCACGGCTTCGAGATCGTGAGATACCCTTTGCCGCTCTTCACCGGCTTGCCGGCGTCGTCCACCAGTTCGGCGGCCACTCCCGGCAGGGGCCTGGTCGCCGAGCCGGGCTTGGTCGGCGTCGCGCCCGGGATCGGAGAAATAAGGATGGAGCCAGTCTCGGTCTGCCACCACGTGTCGACGATCGGGCAGCGCTCCTTCCCGATGGTCTTGTGGTACCACTTCCACGCCGCCGGATTGATGGGCTCGCCGACCGAGCCGATCAGCCGCAGCGACGAGAGGTCGCGACCGTTCGGCCACTCGTCGCCCATCCGGATGAACGCGCGGATCGCCGTTGGCGACGTATAGAAGATGGTGACGCGGTACTTCTCGATGATCCGCCAGAAGCGGTCGGGCTTCGGCCAGTCCGGCGCGCCTTCGTACATCAGCACGCTCGTCCCAGCCGCCAGCGGCCCGTACACGATGTAGCTGTGCCCGGTCACCCACCCGATGTCCGCCGTGCACCAGTAGGTGTCCTCGTCCTTGAGGTCGAACACCCATTTCATCGTCGCCACCACCTGCGTCAGGTAGCCGCCCGTGGTGTGCACCACGCCCTTCGGCTTGCCGGTCGTGCCCGAGGTGTACAGCACGAACAGCGGATGCTCGCTGTCGAGCTTCTCCGGCTCGCAGGTCTCGCTGATGCCGAGCGTGAGGTCGTCCCACCAGTGGTCGCGGCCCTCGCGCATCTCGATCAGCCGCCCCAGCCGCTTGTACACGACCACGTGCTTCACCGAAGGGCAGTCCTGGAGAGCCTCGTCCACGTTCTGCTTCAGCAGCACTTCCTTGCCGCGCCGCAGGCTGGCGTCCGCCGTCAGCACCAGCGACGCCTGCAGGTCCTGGATGCGCGTCTTCAGCGCCTCCGCCGAGAACCCCCCGAACACCACCGAATGCGTGATGCCGAGGCGCGCGCACGCCAGCATCGCGACCGCCGCCTCCGGGATCATCGGCATGTAGATGATCGAGCGGTCGCCCTTCTTGCACCCCAGCTTCTTCAGCGCGTTCGCCAGCTTCGCGACCTTGCGGTGCAGCTCGATGTACGTCAGGATGCGCTGCTCGAAGTTCTCGCCTTCCCAGATGATCGCCGCCTTGTTCCGCCGCCACGTCCCCAGGTGACGGTCGAGGCAGTTGTACGCGACGTTGAGCGTGCCACCGGCGAACCACTTCGCGAACGGCGGGTTCGTCCAGTCGAGCACCTTCGTCCACTTGGTGAACCACGCGAGCTGCTCCGCCTGCTCGCCCCAGAACTTTTCCGGATCGTCGGCTGCGGCCTGGTACAGGCGCTCGTACTCCGCCATCGAGCGGATCGCGGCCTTCTCGGCGAACTCCTTCGGTGGCTGGAAGACTTCGTTCTGGTCCACAGGTCCCTCCGGGCAAGGGCAGCATTCTATCGGAGGCGTGCCGTCGGCTAAAGCCGACTCATCTTCTCCCTGCTTCGCACCCGGCACTGACGTGCTGGGCTAACGAATGCCGTCCCGCTGCGCGGAACTGAACCTCGGTGTGCGACGAACGCTGGCTCCGGGAAGCGAGCCGCAGGCGCAACGAAGCCAGTCCGAAGGACGGTATTCGTTAGCCCAGGGCGTAAGCCCTGGGAGCATGCGCAGTGAGACTGCGAGTCGGCTTTCGCCGACGGCACAAGAACAAAGCGCCGGCTTTCGCCGGCGCATGATCCGGAAAAAGAAGAAGAGAATTCCTCCTCTCCTCCTCTCCTCCTGTTTTCATCTAGTGCTGCAGGTGCGCCTCGAGGAACCACAGGTCCTTGTCGGCCTCGCGCACGACCTCGGTCAGCAGGTCGGCGGTCGCCTTGTCGTTCTGGCGGTCGGCCGCGTCGATGCCCGCGCGGATCTCGTTCGCGAACTTGCCCAGCCGCGTCACCAGTGCCGAGACGTGTTCCTCGCCGTCCACCGCCTCGAGCTGGTACTCCGGCAGGTTCGAATCCGCCGCCGCCTGGCGCACCGTGCCGCGCGCCACCCCGCCCAGCGCCGTGATGCGCTCGGCGATCAGGTCGGTGTGCGCCTCGAGGTGCGCCGCGATCTCGTCGAACAGCTCGTGCAACTGCTGGAAGTGCATGCCCTTCACGTTCCAGTGCGCGTACTTGGTCTGCGACTTCAGGTCCGCGGCGTCCGCCAGCCGCTGGTTCAGAAGCTCGATGATCTCGTGCCGCTGCTTCTCGGGGATGTCGATGTTCGTGCGGAAGGTATGTTGGGTCGCTGTCGTCATGATGGCTTCTCCTGGGAGATTCGATGGTTCGCCATCATCGAGGATGCAGAACTTGTCAGCGTGCCGCAGTGACCGCCGTCACCTGGGTTCTCTGTGGCGCGGCCGCCCTCGGCCGCGGCCTTTGACTTTGACTTACCTGCTTGCGAGTGTCTCCCGCAGCACCCGCTCCAGTTCGTCCGGCTCTCCGATCGGCGGGCGGCACGTGAAGTTCGAGCAGACGACCGCCACGCTGCGCGACTCCTTCACTGCCGGCAGGTTCGCCACCGTTTCCGCCAGCGCCGGCGGCAGGTTCTGCGGCACGACCTCGTTGTGCGCGATCCGTACCACCGACTTGTTCAACGCGAACGGCGCCAGCGCCGCCGCTTCCAGTTCCAGCGCGCGCTGGTCCTCCCCGATCACCACGACCAGCGTATGCGGCTCCGAGAACAGCACCGACGCCACCCCGTACGTCCCGGCGAAGATGCCGTACTGCTCGGCGATTCCGGCGAATACCTCAAGTGTCGCTTCAGCGTTGTCCCGATCGCTCGCCTCGTTGGTGTACGCGTGCAGCCGCAGCAGAGCGATGGCCGCCGCCGGGTCGCCGGCGGGAGTCGGCGAATCCTGGAACGGCTTCCGGCGCGTGCTGAGCGCGCCGAGCGCGCCCTGCTCGCCCGTCGCGGTGTCGAAGAATCCGCCGCCCACGGGGTCGAAGAACTTCTCCACCATGCGGCCGGCGATCTTGCGCGCGAAGTTGAAGTAGCTCAGGTCCGCGGTCGCCTCGTAGGCGTCGAGGCACGCGCTCACCGTGAACGCGTGGTCGTCCAGCATTCCCGGAACATGCCGCTTCGGCGCCGCCGGATCGGAGTACGCCACCACGTGCGCGAGCCCGCCCGAGTTCGACCACGCCTCCGCCAGGATGCGGTCGAGCGAGCGCAGCGCGAAGTGCTTCGCGTCGTCGAGCATGAGGATGCGCGACGCGCCCAGGTACGCCGAGATGCACAGCGCGTTCCAGTTCGTGTACACCGTCTTGTCGATGTACGGGATCGGGCGCTTCGTCCTCGCTTCATACATCTTCTGCTTGGCACGCTCCAGGATCTCCGCCACCTGCTCGCGCGTCTTCGCCAGCTTCTCCGCGATCTGGTCAAGCGACGCGTCCACGTACAAGACGTTCTTCGCCGGGTTGTGATGCATCTCGCCGGTCTCGTTGATGTCGTAGCGCAGCGCCGCGACCGCCAGCTCGTCGCCGCGCAGCACCTCCTGCGCCTCCGCCAGCGTCCAGGTGAAATGGTCGCCGTCGTCGTCGAGCGAGATGTCGGCGTCCTGCGACCCGTAAAATCCGCCGCGCTCCCGGTCCGAGAGCCACGCGTCCATCCAGCGGATGATGTCCTGCGCGACCGCTGCGAAGAACGGCTCGTTCAGCGCCTGGTAGCCGTGCACGTAGTTCTTCAGCAGCTCCGAGTTGTCGTACGACATCTTCTCGAAGTGCGGCACGATCCACTGCGCGTCCACCGAGTAGCGGTGGAAGCCGCCGGCGATCTGGTCGTACACGCCGCCCTGCGCCATGCGCACCAGCGTGCCCATCAGGATGTCGCGCAGCTTCGTCTCGCCGCGCGCGTAGCGGTCGAGCAGCAGCTCGACCGCCGCCGGATGCGGGAACTTCGGCGCGGAGCCGAAGCCGCCGTTCTGCGCGTCGTACATCTTCTCCGCCGAGCGCACGATGGCGTCGACGACCGCCGGCGAAAAATCTTTCGAGCGCCCGGCGAACGTCTCCGCCTGCGACATCACCGAGAGCAACTGCTCGGCCGACTGCTTCACCTCGTCGTGCTTGTTGTGGAAGGCGTCCGCGATCGCCAGCAGGACGCGCTCGAAGCCCGGGCGGCCGTAGTGGTCGGCGGGAGGAAAGTACGTTCCACCGTAGAACGGTTTGCCTTCCGGCGTGAGGAACACGGTCAGCGGCCAGCCCCCCTGCCCGCTGATGGCCTGCACCGCCGCCTGGTAGCGGCTGTCCACGTCGGGGCGCTCGTCGCGGTCCACCTTGATGGCGACGAACTTCTCGTTGATCAGCTCGGCGAGCTTCGGGTTCTCGTACGACTCGCGGTCCATCACGTGGCACCAGTGGCACCACACCGCGCCGATATCGAGCAGGATGGGCTTGTCTTCGGCGCGGGCGCGGGCGAACGCCGCGTCCCCCCAGGGCAGCCAGTGCACCGGCTGGTGCGCCGCCGAGCGGAGGTACGCCGATGCTTCCCCGGCCAGGAGGTTCTCCATGCCGGGAATGTAGCCCGCAGGGGCGGGGGCTACGAGACCGCTTCCGCTTCGATCCTGGCCAGCCGCGTGTAGTAGTCGGGTAGCTCGTTCAGGTGTGCCAGGGCGATCTTCCCGGTGACGAGCGGGTCGTCGTGCGTCACGTCGGTCGCCGGATCGCGCTGCCCGTGCTCGAGCTCGACGTTCAGGCCGGCGGTGAACTCATCCACGTCCACGCGCCGCCAGTCGATCCCGAGCTGGGTGCCGATGTGCAGTGCATCGGTGCGGGTGAAGCGGTTCATGGGTCGCCTCGTTGATGGGCCCGCGTCATGATACCCGGGGGACGGAGAGGTCCGCGTGAGATGGGGATGAAGACGGGTTCACGGGGAATCGGGCCGGGCGCGCTGGCGGGCGCCGCGGGTCTCGTCGTGGCCGGCGTGTTCCTGCTCGTGCCGCCGATCCATCAGGACCCCGCCTTCCATCAGTTCGCCGACCGGCGCACGCTGCTCGGCATCCCCAACGGCCTCGACGTCCTGTCCAACCTCCCGTTCGTGGTCGTGGGCCTGCTCGGGCTCACCGCCG
>DATIBR010000122.1 GCA_035457425.1 Terriglobales bacterium | reverse complement strand
CGGCGGCGCGCAGCAGCCCGCGTATCCCGGCGTCCCCGGCCACGAACCCGATGAAGCGCGCGGCCGCAGTGTCCGCGAGCGGATCGCGCGCTCGATGGCCGAGCTGCGCAAGGTCGCGCCCGACGGCGGCTCGTACGTCTCCGAGGCCAACTACTTCGAGAAGGATTGGCGACGCGCGTACTGGGGCGCGAACTATCCTCGCCTGCTCGCCGCCAAGAAGAAGTACGACCCGGAGGGGATGTTCATCGTGCACAACGGCGTCGGGTCGGAAGAGTGGAGCGCGGACGGGTTTATGCGGAAGTGAGTGCGGCGGCGGGACGCCGGCGCTCCTCTCAGTGCTTCTGGCGCTCCGCGCTCAGGTCCACGCCCAGCTGCTCGGCTTTCTTGTAGAGATGCGAGCGTTCCAGGCCGAGCGACTTCGCCGTGCTGGTCACGTTGAAGTGGTTGCGCTTCAGTTCGGCGAGGATGCACTCGCGCTCGAACGCGGCCACGCGCTCGGCCAGCGGACCGCTGCCGGTGACGACCGCGCCGCTCGCGCCGCGCACCTGCGCCGGCAACGCCGCGCGCGCGTCGGCCGCGGAGACGCCGCCGTCGGAAGCCAGCAGCATCAGCCGCTCCACCACGTTGCGCAGCTCGCGCACGTTCCCCGGCCACGAGTATTCCTTGAGCGCCTCGATGGCCTCGGGCGAGAAGGGCACCGGCTTCCAGCCGTTCGCCGCCGCGAGCTGCGCGGCCAGATGCTGCACCAGCGCGGCGATATCGCCGGCGCGCTCGCGCAGCGGCGGCAGCATGATGGGAAAAACGTAGATGCGGTGGAACAAGTCCTGGCGGAACTGGTTCGCGCGCACCAGCTCTTCGAGGTTCCGGTGGGTCGCGACGATCACGCGCACGTCCACCGGCACCGGCTTCTCGCCGCCGATGCGCTCGATCTCTTTTTCTTCCAGCACGCGCAGCAGCTTGGCCTGCATGGCCAGCGGCATGTCGCCGATCTCGTCGAGGAAGAGCGTGCCGTGCTGCGCCTGCTCGAACTTGCCGAGATGCCGCCCGGCCGCGCCGGTGAACGAGCCCTTCTCGTGCCCGAACAGCTCGCTCTCGATCAGCTCCGCCGGCACCGCCGCGCAGTTCACCGCGACGAACGGCCCGCCCGCGCGCAGCGACTTCTCGTGCAGCGTGCGCGCGACCAGCTCCTTGCCGGTGCCGGTCTCGCCCAGGATGCAGACGCGGGTCTCGGTGGGCCCGACCCTTGCGACCTGCTGCATCACGCGCTCCATCACCTCGCCGGCGAAGACCAGCTCGTGCCGCCCCAGCCGCTGCCTGAGCGAGCGGTTCTCGTCGGTCAGCCGCTTCAGCTTCAGCACGTTCTCGATGGTGAGCAGCAGCTTCTCGCTGGTGATGGGTTTTTCCAGGAAGTCGAGCGCGCCCAGCCGGGTGGCCTGCACGGCCATCTCGATGTGCGCCTGCCCGCTCATCATCACCACCGGCGCGGCGACGCTCTGCTTCTTCAACTCGTCGAGCAGCCACAGGCCGTCGCGCTTCGGCATCACGACGTCGGAGAAGATGAGGTCGAAGGGCTGCGCTTTCGCGAGTTCCAGCGCGCGCTCGGCGTTGTCGCACACCGTGGCCTCGTGCCCAGCCAGCCGGAACGCCCGCGCCAGCGAGGCCAGTGTGTTCGGCTCGTCGTCGACGATGAGTAAGTGTGCTCGGATCGGCGCAGTCATCTCTCGGCACTCGGCACTCGGTACTCGGTACTCGCCGGCAGCTCGATGCGGAACGTGCTGCCTTTCCCCGGCGCGGACTCGACCGCGATCCGCCCTTTGTGGTCGGTCACTACGGATTGCACGATGGCCAATCCTAAACCCGTGCCGTGCTGCTTCGACGTGTAATAAGGAGTGAAGAGGCGCTCGCACTCTTCCTTCGTCAGGCCGCTGCCGGTGTCGGACACCTCGATCAGCACCGAGCCGTCGCGCGCGCCGGTCCGGACGGTCAGCGTGCCGCCCTGCGGCATCGCGTCCATCGCGTTCAGGATGAGGTTGCTCACCGCGCGGTGCAGCAGCTCGGGGTCGGCGGCGATGTGCGGCAGCGCGTCGTTCAGCTCCATGCGGCCCGCGATCTGCGGACGTCCTGCCGCCGTCCACTGCGGCTCGAAGATCTTCACCGCGCGGCGCACCAGGTCGTTCACGTCCGTCGGCTGGAAGTGGGGCTGCGGCATCTTCGAGAAATCGCTGAAGCGTCCGACGATCTCCTTCAGGTTCCCGAGCTCGGCGAGCAGCGTCTGCGTGCTCTCGCGGAAGACCTCGTCGAACTGCTCGGGCGACAGCTGGCGTGCGCGCTTCAGGTTCTCGATGGTGATCTGCAAGGGGAAGAGCGGATTCTTGAGCTCGTGGGCCAGGCGCCGCGCCAGCTCGCGCCACGCCGCCACGCGCTCCGCTTGCAGCGCGCGGTCGCGCTGCGCCACCAGCTCGCGCGTCATGCGATTGAAGTTCTCCGCCAGCTCGCCGACGTCGTCGCGCGACGTCACCTCGACCTGCGTCTCCCAGCGCCCGGCGGCGACTGCGCGCGCGGCCTCGGCTACCTGTTCCACCGGGCGCGTGACGCGTCCCGCCGCCCAGCCGCTCACCAGGATGGCGAGCACGATGCCGGCGCCCGCCGCGAGCATCGCCACCGAGCCGATGTGGCGCTCCAGTTCGACGTACGGCTTGCGCGAGGTGCCGATCAGCAGCACGCCGAGGGGCTGATTATCGGCGCCGGTGAGCGGGATGGCGTGCACCGTCTCGCTCTCCGCCGGGTCCGCCGACCACGCCACCACCTCGGTCGCTTCTTTCTTCTCGGAGTGCACGCGGGCGATGAGCGGCGCGAGCCGCTGCGCGTTGGTCACCGGGCCGTTCGCATCGGTCAGCGCCTTGGCGTCGAACTTCTCCGGCGGCAGCGGGTACAGCAGCACGCGAATGCCCGCCGGCAGCACGAGCGTCCCCAGGAAATCCCTGTCGATGCGCTGCCCGCCGACGACGTACAGCGGCTTCTCGCCGAGCGTGACCTGGCGCACCGCGAACAGGCCCAGCGCCCAGCCTTCGGGCAGCTCTTCGCGCTTGAGGAAGGGCGCGCGCCCGACTTCGGAGGCGGCGGGCTCCTTGTAGCCGAAGCGCGCGGGCCACTGCGCCGACGAGAGGATGGCGCCGTCGGCGGTGACGAACTCGAGGAAGTCGAGCTGCTGGGTGCGCGCCGCCGCCTGCGCCTCGTTGACGTAGAGCGAGGCGTCGCCGGTGCGCGCGAACTCCACCGCCATGCGCGCGACGCTCTCGCTCGCCGCCACGCCTTCGACGCGGCGCGCGACCTCGTCGCCGCGCCGCTGGAACTCGCGCTGGAACTGCGCCACCAGCGCGCCCGCGCGCTCGCGGTCGGCGCGCGCGAAACTCTGCCGCACCAGCGACCACACCACCGCCGACACGCCGCCGACCGCCACGAAGATGACGAGGGTGATCAGCAGCAGCAGGCGCCGGCGGAACTTCACGGCCGCTGCTCCAGCCAGACGCTCTCCAGCGACCACGCGCCCGACTTCGTCCGGTTCCAGTCCTTCACGCGGGGCGCCAGGCCGTTCGCCACCGGCAGGTGCAGCAGCGGCACGACGCGCAGCTCGTCGCGCAACCGCTTCTCGGCCGCGAACTGCTCTTCGGGACTCTGCGCCGTCGGTGCCTTTCCGCCCAGCATCGCGGGAAGCCACGCGAGCACGTCGCGCGGATCCTCGTACGGAATCAGGATGCGAACCACCCGCGCATCGGGCGCGCCCACCGCCGGGCTCGGCAGCACCACCAGCCCGGCCGCGCGCGCATCGAGCGACACGCGCTCCGCGATGGATTTCGCCAACCCATCCTGCGGGTCGTAGGCCAGCGTGAGCGGCTTCGCGCGCCCGGCCTCGACCGCGAGCTGCTTCGCGCGTGTCGTGTTCTGTCCGGTGTCGAACAGGAAGCCGTAGCCGGAGATCCAGTTCGGCACCAGCGCGGCCGTGGGCTCGCCCTGCCGTCCGGTCAGCACGTTGAAGATGGCCGCGCGGTCGGCGGAGAGCGAGATGGCCTCGCGCACCTTCGCGCCACTCTCGCTGTCGCCGCCCGCGCCGTTCGCGCTGAAGACGATGGCCACCAGCTCGATCGGCGCCGACGCCACCACCGGCACGCCCTCTTGCGCCGCGCGCCGCAGCCCGTCGACGGGCACGTCGATCACGTCGGCGCGGCCGAGTTGGAAGTCGACGCGCTGCTCGCGCGGCGAGCGCCCCATCAGGATCTCGATGGAGTCGAGATACGGGCGGCCCTGCCGAAAGTCGTCGTTCGCCGTCAGCGTCAGCTTCTTGCCCGCGACGAACTCGGTGATCTTGAAGGGGCCGCTGCCGGCCTTCGCTCCGCGCTGGTCGTCGAAGAGCAAGCGCGCGATCTGCCGGCTCAGGGGGCTGGCGCCGCCGTCCGCGTCGGCGGGCACCGCGGTGATCGCCTGCTGCGTCTCGATGCGCAGCGTGCCGCCGTAGTGCGGGCGCGTCTCCGCCCGCGCCGCCAGCGCGACGAAGAGGAGCGCGCTACTGACAAGCCAGCGTGAGCGAGTAAGCCTCATATTGTCCCGTCTTCAGATCCTTAGACACCGCGACGGCGCTCGCGCCATCGGCCGCGCTCCACAGCGCGGTCACCGGCCCGGAGAACTCCAGCGGCAGGCTCGCGGCCATCGGCTCGCGGTCGGGCACGTCGAGCGCGACCACCGAATCCGGCACGCGCGAATCGCCGGCCGCCGTGATGAGCGCCTGCGGCCCGACGCATCCGCTCATCACCGCCGCTACGTCCGACCCCCAGCCGCGCGGCCCGATCACGCGCTCGCCGGCGCCGTCGGTCACGCGCAGGTTGCCGTCCACGCCGGCGAAGAGCCACAGGGTGTAGTTGCCGCGCGGCAGCCCGGCGGCGGAGAAGAAGGGCGCGACGCCGCGCGTCTCGCCGAATCCCGGGCGGATGCCGCCGTTGAAAAAATTTCGCTGGGCGCCGTAGAAGGCGTACTGCGGCGGCTGGTCGCCCACGGTCAACGGCCACGGCTCGTCGCTCGCGCGGCACGTCAGCGTGATGGGCGACTTCGCCGAGCTGGCGCACAGCACGCCAGGGAGAAAAACGTCGAACAAGCGCTCGCGCCGCGGGGCCAGGCGTCCGCGGACGTCGCGCGGCCACGGCTTGGCGTGCTCGATGCCCAGCTCCTGCTCGCGCTCCCAGCGCACGCCGCTCTTCTTGAGCAGCAGGACGCGCTCCGTCCCCAGCACCGCGAGGTGGGAATCGCCGAGCGCGGCGACGTCGAGGATGGGCTCCGGCTGCAGCCACAGCAGCTGCTTGCGCACCACGACGCTGGCGTTCGGCCGCGCCACCACCTGCGCGCTCGCCCGCGGCGCCGTGACCATGGCCACGCTGTCCTCGCCGGCGGCGGCGCGGATCTGCGCGACCCAGAGGTAGCCTGCCGCGTTCTCGGAGAACGTGACGTTGACGAGCGCGGCGGCCTGGTCTGCCGGGACGAAGCGCAGCCCCGCGGCGCGCAGCGACTGCTCGAGCGCGCGGCGCGCCTCGCTCATCTCGCCGGCGCCCAGGCTGGAGGCGTTCTTGAAGCTGATGGCGACCGCGCCCGGCCCGGTCTGGTTGCTGATCTTGCGCGCGAGCTGCTGTGCCGGCTGGCTCCAGTCGGCCGCGGCCGCGCACACGCTCAAAAACAAGAGCACCAGCGCAGGGAAGCGGCGGCTGGTGAGGCGGAGCCAGTTCAGGAGCGTGGGCATCGCGGGATGACGCGGATTATACGCTGCGCTTCTCACCGGCTCCTCCGCGGGTCTTTCTCCGCCGGCACCGGCTGGACCTGTAGCGACGGGACAGGCCAGCCGGTTGGATTTGCCGGCGAAACTCGTTTCTTCGAGGGTCGCCGCAACGCTACTCGCCTCGCGCTGCGCGCTCAGCTCGGCTGCGTCGCCCCTCGCGCTGCGCTCGCGCGATCCGGCGCTCGCTCCGCGCTCACCCGTCCTCCTTAGTGCTCGTTCGGATCGGCGACGTGGTTCACGTTCATCGAGCGCAGCACGTCGTTGGCGAAGAAGAACTTGCCGTCGGCCGGGACCATCATGATCTGCAGCTTGTCGCTCAGCCGCTCGGCGACGATCTTGTTGATGAGCAGCGGATTCTGCTTCAGCACGGCAGCCTCGCTCTGCATGCGCTCGGCGTCGGCCGCCGCCGTCACGCGGATGCGGTTCGCCTCCGCCTGCGCCAGCAGGTTGCGCCGCTCCTGCTCCGCCTTGCTGTCGATGACCTTGGCCTGGGCCTGCGCCTCAGCGTTCTTGACGGTCGCTTCCTTGTGGGCCTCGGCCTCCAGCCGCGACTGCTCGATCTGCTTCTGCTTGAGCGGGAGCGTGTAGGTCATGGCGTCGGACTCCGCCTTGGCCTGCAGCACGCGCACCTGCGCCTGCGCCTCGGCGTATTTCACCTGCGCCACCTTTTGCGACTCCGCCCGCAGCTCCGAGAGCTTCACTTCCTTGGCGGCGATCTCCGTCTCCACGCCCTTGCGGTCGTTCTCCTGCTCCTTCAGCAGGAAGGTCTCCAGGCCGCGGGCGTACTCCGGGGGCAGCTGGACGTCGCGCAGCATCACCTCCTTCACCAGGATGCCGTCGGGCTCGAGCCGCCGGCGGATCAGCTCGGCGGCGCGCTGCCGCACCTCCTCGCGCTTGTTGGAGAAGATCTCGCGCACGGTGTAGTTGGGGGTGAGCTCGCGCCACGTCCCCGCGATCACGGGCGCCACCAGTTCGCGCTCGACCGGCTGCGGCAGGTCCGCTTGCACGTGGTCCAACCGCGCCGGATCGAGCCGGTAGCGCACCGTGACCGCGAGTCCGAGCTGCAGTCCTTCGAGCGACTGCACCGTCAACGCCTGCGGCCGCGCTTCGACGACCTCGCCCTTCTGCGCGGGCGCGAGCGCCTCCCCGGTGGTGAAGACGCGCTCGCGCGTGTCGAAGGTGACGACCTCATCCACCAGCGGCGTCACCAGGTGGGCGCCGGGATAGAGCGTCCCTTTCTTCACGCCGGAGACCTGGCTGACGCGGACGCCCGCCTGCCCGCTCGGCACCACCGTGATGGCCGACGCCAGCAGAAAGGGAAGCGCCGCGAGCGCGGCGACGAACGCGGCCATGCGCCAGCGCAGCGCATCGGACCCCGCCGGCGCGGCGTCGCCGCCTTCCGGGAGGGCGCGCGTCTGCAGCCGGCGGTAGAGGTCGAGCAGCACCAGCCCGGCCGCGTACAGCAGCAGCCCGAGCGCGAACACGAACAGCGAATACTTCAACGCCAACATCACCGCCTCCTGCGCCGGCTCCGGCCGGCCGATCTCCTACAGTCCCGAATGCCGCGCGCGGTTCACCAGGTCCACGTCCTTCTTCACCGCCACCGGCGCGTCCAGCGGCGGGCGCTCCCCGAAGAACAGCCGGAACAATCCGCCGAACACCAGCTCCTCGATCAGCAGCGCGAGCGCCACTGAGAGCGCCAGCGCCGCCGAGAGCGTCGTCATCGTCACCATCTGATCCATGTCCCTGCCTCCGTCCGTTGTGCTGGTTCACCGCGGCCGGCGCACCACGCGCAGCCGATGCTCTTTCGGCCGCGTGCCGTACGCGTAGGCCGCGGTGAACAGCGCCATCGCCGCCACGCACCCGAACAGGGTGTAAGTCACCAGCGAACTGTCGGGAATCGCCGCCGGTTCTACCGGCAGCGGCTCCGTGGTGATGGCGGCGATGAGCGTGAGCCACATGCCTTGACCTAGTGCAGGGCGCATACCACGCCTGACATACTTTGTTTTCTGTCAGTTAGGAGCCGGATGAGCGGGGGTGCCGTGGGTCGGATTGGTCGAGTGTGTCAAAGTAGACACGCCGGCATGAGAGGCCTGGTGTCATGGTCGAATGGATGGAGACGTACTGGTTCGCAGCAGCGAAGGTCCGGCCGCGCGGGGCGCGTGCCTTGCTCGATCGCGCGCGCGACTCCGCCAACGGATGCGCTGAAAAGCCGCGGTCGCAGCGTGCGACACTCGCCCGCTCCGGCCGCTGAAATAGGCTCCGGCGAGCGGTTAACCACTGGCGACCGGCCCGCTTGCGGGGTACGATACGCTCGCGCCTCCTTGTACAGCCGTGGACGAGAAGAAGCCCACAGCGGTCACGTCCCTGCCCACCGACGAGCTTGCCACCGCTGCCGCCGGGCGCTACGTCTTTGTCGCCCGCATCGGCGTGGGGGGCATGGGCGAGGTGTACCGCGCGGAAGACACGCGCCTCAAACGGCCGGTCGCGATCAAGCGGCTGCCCATCCAGAAGCGCGAGGATGAGCGCCTGCGCTCCCGCCTGCAGGCGGAAGCGGAGCGCACCAGCGCGCTCAACCATCCCAACGTGGCCGTCATCTACGACGTGCTGGAAGAGCAGCGCGACTACCTGATCGTGATGGAGTACGTGGAGGGCCAGACGCTGCGCGAGCGCCTGCACGGCGGCGACGCCTCGCGCCCGATGGCCATCGAGGAATTCTTCCGCCTCGCCATCCAGGCGGCCGACGGCCTGGCCGCCGCGCACGAGAAGGGCATCGTCCACTGCGACATCAAGCCGGAGAACATCATGCTGACCGGTTCGGCCGGGAGCGACGCGGCGCCGCAGGTCAAGATCCTCGACTTCGGGATCGCGCGCCACATGGCCGCGGGCGAGGACCCCACGCAGACCGGCATGCGCGCCGGCATCGCCGGCACGCCCGGTTACGTGTCGCCGGAGGTCATCCTGGGCGAGCCGCCGAGCGCGCGCGCCGACATCTTCGCGCTCGGCGTCACCTTCTACGAGATGCTCGCCGGCCATCATCCTTTCCTGACCGGGAACCCGCTGGGCGCGGTGCAGCGCATCCTGCACGACGACGCGCCCTCCATCTCGAAGCCGCCGACGCGTTACCCCGCCGCGCTCGAGAAGATCGTCGGCCGCATGCTGGCGAAGGAGCCGGAGCGGCGCTATGCCTCGGCCGCCGAACTGGCAAAGGACCTGCGCGCGGCGCAGACCGACCTGGTGCTGCAGCCCGCCGCCAAGCGGCGCACCCGCAATGCCATCCTGCTGACGGCGGCGCTGGTCGCGATCCTCGCCGGGGCCATCTTCACGCCGCTGTTCGTGTGGAAGCGCCCCAAGCCGATCGGCGTCTCGCGCATCCCGCAGAAGCACCTGGCGGTGCTGCCGTTCCGCGCCATCGGCGAGCGCGCCGAGGACCAGGCGTACGGCGACGGCCTGACCGAGACCCTGAGCGCCAAGCTCACCTCGCTCACCGCCGCGCACCAGCTCCAGGTCGCGCCGCCCAGCGAGATCCATTCGCTCAAGATCGATAGCGCCGAGAAAGCCCGCCGCGAGCTGGGCGTGAACCTGGTGATCGAAGGCAGCCTGCAGCGCGCGGGCGACACCTTGCGCGTGAACTACTCGCTGGTCGACGCCGCCACCAAGCGCCTCGTCCGCTCCGACACCATCACGGTTCCCGTCGGCGACCCGTTCGCGCTCGAGGACCAGGTGGTGCAGGGCGCGGTCCGCATGCTGGAGCTCGAGATCCACGAGAAGGAGCGCGAGCACCTGGGCGCCCACGGCACCGACGTGCGCGAAGCCTACGACGACTACCTCAAGGGTCTCGGCTACCTGCAGAACCCCGACCGGCCCGAAGGGCTCGACGCCGCGCTCGACGCCTTCAACCGCGCGGTGAAGCTCGATGGCGATTACGCCGCCGCCTATGCCGGCCTCGGGCAGTCCTACTGGATGAAGTACCGCACCACCAAAGATCGCCAGTGGGTGACGAGCGCGAACCAGAATTGCCGGCGCTCGCTCGAACTCGATCCCGGCCTCGCCGTCGGCCACATCTGCCTGGGCGAAGTCCTGATGGGCACCGGCGCCTACAAGGACGCCGCCGCCGAGTTTGACCTCGCCACCACCTACGAGCCCACCAGCGACGACGCCTTCCGCGATCTCGCCGACGCCTACAAGCTGCTCGGCCGCATGGACGAAGCGGAGCGCACATTGCAGAAGGCCATCCAGGTGCGTCCGCAGTACTACGCCGGCTACTACCGCCTGGGCGTCCTCTACGCGCAGCAGGCGCGCTACGCCGACGCCATCGCGCAACTGCGCCGCGCCACCGAGCTCTCGCCCGACTCGCCGCGGCCCTGGTCCTCGCTCGGCGGCGCCCTCGTCGTCACCGGGGACTACCCGGCGGCCATCGAGGCATTGCAGCGCGCCATCAGCATCCGCCCCACCTGGAGCGCCTACTCCAACCTCGGCACCGCCCAGCTTTACCAGCGCAACTACCCGGCCGCCATCACCGCGTTCGAGCAGGGCGCCTCGCTCGGCAGCCAGCAGTACATCGTGCTCGGCAACCTGGCGCGCGCCTACTATTGGGCGCCCGGGCGCCGCGCCGACGCCGAGAGCGCCTACCGCCGCGCCATCGCCGCCGGCGACCAGGACCTGAAGGTGAACCCCAACGACGCCGACGTCCACATCCTCATGGCCACCGACCACGCCATGCTCGGCGAGCGCGCCGATGCGCTCGCGCACCTCAACACCGCGTTCAAGCTCCGCCCCGACGACCCGGAAGCGCAATTCCAGGGCGCCATCGTGTACAACCAGCTGGGCGATCGCGGGCAGGCGCTGACCATGCTGGAGCGCGCCGCTGCCCGCGGATACTCGCCGGCCGAACTGCGCGCCGCGCCCGAGTTCGACAGCTTGCGGAACGACCCGCGGTTCCAGGCGCTGCTCGCTCGACCGCAGCCGAAGCAGAAGTTCTGATCCAAGGCCACCGGCCAGGCTGTTCTGAACTCCAGGGAGGAAGGAAGCAGATGACACGAACGACCAGGTTCCTGATCGCCATCCTTACGGCGTTGCTCCTGCTGGTGGCAGGCTGCGGGAAGCAGGAAGCGCCTTCATCGTCACCCAGCCCGACACCGACGCCCACGCCGCCACCCAAGGTCGCCGGCAACCCGAATTGCAGCCCGGACGGTCCGCAGGGCCAGGCCTGCAAGCTCACCACCGGCCAGATCGCCGCCGAGACCGGCGACGATCACACCTGCGCCCACTTCAACCCGGAGAACGCCATCATCGTCAAGATGACGGGCAATCCCGGCAACGGCAAGTTCAAGAAGATCCGGGTGGTCCAGGGCAATGGCCACAACGACGACTTCCAGATCACCATCGAAGCCTGCCCCGGCGCGACCGTGAAAAATCCCTTTCCCAATGCCAAGAACCCGCACAAGAACGATTGGGACAGCGGCGAACTCGACGCCAACGTCAAGCCCGGGTGGAAGTATCGTCTGATCCTGACGGAGTACAAGAAGAAGGGCGGCGCGCAGGAGAGCGACCCGCACATCATCATCGACGCGGGCCCGTAAGAAGAAGACTCGTGGGGGGCGGGCGGCCTCGCCCGCCTTTTCGTTCCGTCTCAGCTCGCTATGGCGCCGACGCAGCCGCGGCCTTCTGCTTCTTCTTCCGCAGCACGAGCCACGCCACGACGACTCCTGCGTAGTACACGCCGATCACGCCGAGCGCGATCCGGGTCTGCATCCGGACGTGCTTCAGGTTGGCGATCAGGGGCGCCGCGGGGGCGGGGCTGACCACCTCCAGCACCCGCGCCGTGACGTTGCCGAGCACGATGGGCACGATCAGCACGAGAGCGACTGCGATGAGGATCTTCTTCATCCTGTCCTCCTTAGCCGGTATATTCCAGCTCGAGCAGCGTCACGTCGTCGGCCAGCGGGCGGTGCTCGCGATGCTCCTGGATGGCCTCGAAGATCGTCTCGATGGGGCGGCGCTCGAGCGCGAGCTTCTCCAGCCGCTCCTCGCCGAAGAACTCGAAGTTCCGGTCCTCGGCCTCGGTCACGCCGTCGGTCACCAGCAACATGCGGTCGCCGGGGGCGAGCTGGAAGGCGCCGCTCTCGTAGTGCGCGCTCTCGATCATCCCCACCGGGACGTTGGCGACGGCGGGCCGCAGCACCTGGCCGCCGTGGACGACCAGCGGGCTGACCTGCCCGCAGTCGATGTACTCGGCGCGCCCGTCGGAGGCCAGCTTCACGATGACCATGGTGGCGTAGCGCTCGCTCAGGTCGCGCTGGCAGAGGAAGCGGTTGGCGTGCGCCACGATGTCGCGCAGCGCCATGCCCGCGCTCAGGTTGGAATACAGCATGCCCTGCAGGATGGAGGCCAGCAGCGCCGCGCTCATGCCCTTGCCGCAGACGTCGCAGACGATGAGCGCCAGGCCGTCGGGCGTGCGCACCACGTCGTAGAAGTCGCCGCCGATCTCGCTGCACGGGATGTTGCGCGCCCCGATCTTCGCCCAGCCCACCTCGGGGATGCGCACCGACATCAGCCGCTGCTGGAAGCCGGCGGCGATGACCAGCTCCTGCTGGTAGCGCCGCGCCGCCGCCTCCGCCTGCGCCAGCTGCGCGTTCTCCAGCAGCGACGCCGCCTCGCTCGCGATGGCCCGCAGGATGTCGTGGCTGGTGGTCGACATGTCGTGCGCCACCACCTTGCTGTCCAGGTACAGCACGCCCAGCACCGGCGCGCGCTGGTCGTCGTCGTCGTCGCTCGGCTTGAGCTTGCGCAACGGGATGCACACCATCGAGCGCAGCTCGTTGGCGATCACGCTGGCGCGCTGGCCCACCGCGGTGTGCCCGAGCGTATCGCTCACCATGAACTCGCCGCCCGAGCGCGCGGCCTCGCGCACCACCGAGCGCGAGATGGAAGAATCGTCGAGCAGCTCTTCGCCCTTGGCGTTCTGCCCGGCGGCCAGCCGCAGCTCGCCGTCCTTCTCCAGCAGGTAGACGAAGCCGCGCTCCGCCTGCGTGAGCCGCAGGCTGGTCTCGATCAGCGTCAGCAGGATGTCGTCGAGGACGGAGGTCGCGTTCAGCTTGCGCGCCGCCTCCAGGAACACGCGCAGCTTTTCCAGGTCACTGGTCTTGTTGCTCGGCACCTGCGTGATCTGCCGCAGGAACTCGCGCGAGCTGGAGTGCGGCTTGGTGGGCGCGAACACGAGGATGACGCCGTCGCGCGCGCCCACCTCGATGCGGTCGTTGCGGACCAGCTGGTGCTTGCCGGTCACGCGCTCCCCGTTGACGTAGGTGCCGTGCTTGGAGCCCAGGTCGACCACGAAGTGCGCGCCGTTCTCCTGGATGACCTCGGCGTGGTTGCGCGAGACGCGCGTATCCGGCAGCACCAGGTCGTTGTCCGATTTCCGCCCGATGCGGAACGGCGAATGGTCGAGCACCAGCGAGCGCCGGTCGGTCCCGTCCAGCAGCATCAGCACCGGTTGCAGCTCTTCGGTGGACGTGGTGCGGGGCGTGGGAATGCGCAGTGGTCCAGTGGCGGACATGGGCCGTCGTCATTTCCAGGGGGCGGCGCGGGGAAACCGCGCGCCCTGCTTCCTGAAGGGCCGAGCGTATCCGCGATTGCTGAAGAATGCAACAAGCGGACGTGCGGCGGGCGCAAAATGGCCCGCCCCGCAGGGCGGGCCACAGAGAACGAGCCTCCTAGAACGACAGCTTCACGCCGAACTGGATGTTGCGCGAGCCGCCACCGCCCAGGAACGGGTTCCCGATGCCGACGTCGGGCGTCGCCGTCGGCTGCAGGAAGCCCGTGCCGCGCAACTCGCCGATGTTGTCGCCGAGCGTGCCGGTATCCACGAACGTGCCGCCGTTCGCGAGGAAGTCGATGCCGAAGTTCGGCAGCACCGGGTTCGCGAAGTTGGGATGGTTCAGGACGTTGAAGAAGTCGACGCGCAGTTGCAGGTTCGCCCGCTCGCCCAACTTCGTGTTCTTCACGACCGAGAAATCGAAGTTGTGGTAGTTCGGGCCGACGAAGGCGTTCCGCCCCAGGTTCCCGAAGTGACGGTCGCCGTTGCCCAGTCCGTCGACGAAGCACGTGCCCGTCACGTTGTCGTAGGTACACGGCACGGCGAACGCGCCCAGGTTCAGCAGGTTGAGCCCGCCGGTCCCGGCGTACGGGTCGCCGACCACGTCGGGCCGCCCGAAGAACTCGAAGGTCCCGTTGTAGTCGTCTTCGAAGAGCCAGTTGACGTTGTAGGGCTGGCCGCTGGCGAGCGTGACCACGCCGTCGATCGCCCAGCCCGAGAGCAGCCACGGCATGGTCTGCGTCTTCGGGAACTCATAGGTGGAGTACCACACGAAGCGGTGGCGGGTGTCGAAGTTGGAGTTGGCGCGCTCGCGCCCGGGGTTGAAGCTGTTGTCCGGCTGCGTCGCGTTCACCACGTAGTCCTGCCCGTCCGAGGCGTTGTCGATGGAGTGCGACCACGTGTAGTTCACGCGCGAGTTCAAGCCGTGCCAGTTCTGCACGGCGAGGCTCACCTGCAGCCCGTTGTAGCTGGAGCTGGCCGTGGACTCGAAGGAGTTCGTGTACCCGAAGTTGGGGAACGGGAAGGTCTGCGAGTCGCCGATCGGGTCGTAGATCGCCTGGTTGATGTCGCGGTAGCGGAACAGCTTGCGCCCCGCCGAGCCGGCATAGCTCACCTGCAGCGCCACGTTCGGCCCGAGTTGTTGCTCGATGTTCAGGTTGAAGTTCTGCACGTAGGGCGTGCGGATGTTCTGGTCCACCGTGAACACGTCGCAGGGGAAGTACACCGGGCAATAGAAGGTAGGGTTGGGCGCGAGCGGGTCCTCGAACGGGTTTGCGCCCGGCGCGATGACCGGGTTGTCGCCGCCGAAGATGAAGGCGAACTGCACCGGCGAGGCGCCCGCGTTGTTGTACGCCGGCCCGGGGTTGAACGAGTTCCACGGCAGTTGCCCGATGAAGAAGTCATGCGAGAAGGCGTCGTAGTACACGCCCCAGCCCGCGCGCACCACCGTCTTGCCGCTCCCGAACAGGTCCCACGCGAAGCTCAGGCGCGGGGCGAAGTTGTTCAGGTCCTTGGGATACAGCTCGGAGGTCGGCATCAGCCCGCCGCCCGGCACCGAGGGGTCGATGATGCTCCACAGGTCGTTGTCCTCGCCGATCACGCCGTAGTAATCCCAGCGCAGGCCGTAGTTGAGCGTGAAGCGGGGATGCAGCTTCCAGGAATCCTGGAAGTAGAACGCGTGGTTGTTCTGGTGGGTGTTGCGCAGGGAATCGCCGCGCGCCTGCCGGCTGAAGCTGGTGATGGTCCCGCTGAGGAAGTCCGGCAGCGCGCCGAACGCCAGCACGCCGCGGTAGCCCGCGTCGAAGAATTGCTCGATGGTCGTGCGCCGCCACTCATACCCCCACTTCCAGTTGTGGCGCCCGGTGGAGTACGCGAAGTTGCCGTTGAGCTGATAGTTCTGGTCGATGCGGCCGCGCGGGGTCGAACCGTTCGCGCCCAGCGGCGAGAATCCTGACACGCGCATCAGCGGCAGCCCGAAATCCCGCGGGTCGCTGACCGTCGCCAGTCCGATGGAGTTCGGATCGAAGGCCTGGTCTTCCGGCAGGAAGTCTTCGTTGAACCGGTTCCAGCCGCCGCGGATCTCCATCAGCAGTCGCGGGGTCCAGACGTGGGTGTAGGAGAGCGAGAGCACGTGCACGGTCGTCGGCGTCACCGTGTTGTAGCCGGGCACCGGGCCCGCCGACCCGCCCATCTGCAGCGCCAGCGGGAAGAGCTGGTCGCTGTCGCCGAAGAAGTAGCGCCCGGTCAGCAGGTGCTTGCCCAGGTGCTGGTCGATCTTGAAGATCAGGCTGTCCACCCGGTTCTCGAACGGGATGGGCGACGTGATGTTGGCCGAGCACGTGCCCGCCAGCGGGTCCTCGAGCCCCACGCAGTTATCGGCGCCGGTCGCCGGCAGCGTCCCCCAGGGGTCCATCGCCAGCAGCGCCGCGATCACCGGGTTGGTCGGCCCGCCGTAGAACGCGACCTGCGCCTGGCTCGGCACGGTCGCCAGGCTGGAGAGCGAGCCCTCCTCGCGCTGTCCTTCATACGACGTGAAGAAGAACGTCTTGTCCTTGACGATGGGGCCGCCCAGCGAGCCGCCGAACTGCTTGTTGCTGAACGAATTCTGCGGCTGGTCAGCGGTATTGAAGTAGTTGCGCGCGTCGAACGCATCGGAGCGGAAGTAGCCGTAGGCCGAGCCGTGCCAGGTGTTGGTGCCCGACTTGGTCACGATGTTGACGATGGCGCCCGCGTTGCGGCCGTATTCCGCCTCCACCATGTTCATCACCGGGATCTCCGCCAGGGCATCGAGCGGCAGGATGGTCGCCGGCGTGCCGAACACGCCCGCTTCGTTGATGGCCGGCAGGTTGCGGTAGCCGTCGTTCATGTCGGTCCCGTCGAGCAGGTAGTTGTTCGACCGGCCGCGGTTGCCGTTCGCGCTGAAGAGGCCGAACGAGCCGGGCGAGTCGGTGGCGCCGGACGGGTCGCCGGTGGCGCCCGGCACGAGGACGAGCAGCTTGGTGAAGTCGCGGCCGTTGACCGGGAGCGATTGGATCTCGGCCGCGGTGACGGTGCCGCCGAGTACGTTCGAGGTGGTCTCGACAAGGGGCTGCTCGGCGGTGACGGTGACCT
>DATIBR010000121.1 GCA_035457425.1 Terriglobales bacterium | reverse complement strand
GAGGCAGCATCGGGTTCAGTGCCAGCGCGCGCCGAACCGCGGTTCGCGCGCCGACAAAGTCAAACGTGAGGAGCATCGCGATAGCCATGTCGCCGTAGGCATTCGCATCCTCGGGATTCAGTCTTATCGTCTCGTTGTACTCCCCGATGGCACCCCGGAAGTCCGCTTGACGAAACAACGTCGTCGCCAGGCTGTAGTGCGCAACCGCGTCGGTAAGGTCGATTCGTATCGCCTCGCGAAACGCTTCCGCAGCCTCCTTCAAAGCACCCTTCTCGCGCTGCGCGAGGCCCATATACATGTAGGCATCCACGAGGTTCGCTGAAAGGCGCAGCGCATTCCGCGCTTCCATGATCACATCGTCCCACTTCGCCTGCGCAACATATACATCGGCAAGTTCCAGATGGAGCCGCTCGTTCGAGGGATCGAGTTCGATCGCGCGCTTGTACTCGTACTCTGCGTCCGCAAATCGTTTCTTCTGAGCGAGCGAATAGCCCTTGCGCTGATGTTCCCGGACCAGCGAGAGTCGCGCTCGTGCCTCGGATGCCAGCGTGATTTGTGCCTCCAGAATCGCCGTGACCAAGGCCTCGTTACCTCCGGCGATGCGAACCGACTTCAGGTAATCCTCCGTAGGCTCAAAATCAATCCCACGCTCTCGCAGCAGGGTCGCAATTCGTCCACTGGCCACGCCGTCCTTCAGCATCGCGATGATGTCTTCGCGCTGAAAGGGCTTGGGCTGCGGCTGGGCACCTTCTTGTGCGAAGCAGACACCAGCCACCGCTACCGCCAGAAGGCACAGCACGTTCCTGATTGAGCGGCTCACTAGGCCGGAAATCTAGTACAGCTGCCACAGTTTTCCAAGAGCCGGTGGCGCCTGACAGCCCTTCGTTCTTGTCCGGACCCTCTGCGTATTCTCTATGAGATATATACCTACTTTTTCTCTTGACAACCAGCAGCCTCCCGCGCTATTCTACTTTCGTTTTATGTTCGCCACATTCTCACAACCAAATCCGGCCCCGGCAGCCCAAACCGCCGTGGGGTTACCCCACCCGCAACGCACTGATTCGATTCACTAATGCCCCCGGACACCCCGGGGGAGGGGGGTAGAAACCCCCAGAGGTAAGAACACAATGGCAAGCCACAAAGCCCGCATCACCACCCCGAAGAAAGCCGTCGCCAACGCCCAGAACCTCGCTACCGCCGCCGCCGCGCCCCGCTGCCAGCACATCAAAATGTCCGGCGACTCCTGCTCTGCCCCCGCTCGCTCCGGCTCCAACTGGTGCGTCTTCCACGCCGGCGACTACGAGGGCTCCCACCCCGTCCTCGGCGTCTACGAGGACGCCGCCTCCATCCAGCTCGAGATCTCCAACACCATCCGCCAGCTCCAGCTCGGCAAGCTCCCCGCCCCCGAGGCCGGGCGCATCCTCTACGCCCTCCAGGTCGCCAGCCAGAACCTCCCGCGCCTCCGCGAAGAGATGCCCTCCGCCGAGCAGCGCGCCAAGGCCGAAGCCGCCGAGCGCGAGCTCTTCCCCAAGAAGCCGCAGGACCTCTGGTGGTTCCTCTACTCCCGCCTCGATCCCCCGTCCGACCGCCGCGACGGCACCCAGCGCATCTGCCGCGAGCTCGCCCGCTTCGCCCGCGGCGAAGCCCCTCTCGACCCCGCGCTCCTCTCCCTCCTGCTCCCCGAGGAGGAACGGGGTGCCGATGCACCACGGTAGAAACGCCCTTCTGGGCGTCTCGAGACGGGCAGAAGCCCGTCTCTACCGATGATCTTGCTCTTGGAAAAAAAGAACGGGCGTGCGCCGCGGCGGACGACCCCGCGAAGCGCCCGGCTTAGAAAACCGCTCTTTGGCGACTCAGCGTTCTCGTTCTCCTCCGCGAGCTCTGCGTTGCAGGCTTCTCCCGGACGCTGGGCTCCATACGCGGCGGTCATCCGGTTCATCCGCCGCGAAACGCGTTAAACTAGCTCTCCCAGGGCCCGAGTCTCCCATGCCAAAAGAGTTTTACGTCCGCGAGTGCGCGCAGCAAGAGAACAAGGTCATCACGGCGAGCTTCGTGGTGGCGTCCAAGCAGATCAAGGCGAAGAAGACGGGCGAGCCGTACCTGTGGCTGACGCTGGCCGACAAGAGCGGGCAGCTCGAGGCGCGCATGTGGGACAACGTCGCCGACGCGCTCTACGCCTTCGAGCAGAACGACTTCATCAAGGTCAAGGGCCTGATCAACAAGTACAACGGGCGCTTCCAGCTCACCATCCACAAGCTGCGCAAGCTGGAAGAGAGCGAGGTGGAGTTCGCCGACTACCTGCCCAAGACCGACAAGGACGTCGAGGAGCTGTGGGCGCGGCTGGGCGCGTTCGTGGCGACCTTCCAGAACGCGCACCTCAAGGCGCTGGTGGAAGCCTTCATGGCGGACGCGGAGATCGCGGCGGCCTACAAGGCGGCGCCCGCGGCCAAGACGCTGCACCATGCGTTCATCGGCGGGCTGCTCGACCACGTGGTCTCGCTGTTCACCTCGTGCGACCTGGTCTGCCGGAACTATCCGCAGATCGACCGCGACCTGCTGCTCACCGGCGCCTTCCTGCACGACATCGGGAAGATCCACGAGCTGAGCTACCAGCGCGCCTTCGGCTACACCACGCGCGGGCAGCTGCTCGGGCACATGATCATCGAGCTGGAGATGCTGCAGGCCAAGCTGCCGGAAGCGGAGCGGCGCGCCGGGCAGGCGTTCCCGCCGGAGCTGAAGACGCTGGTCGAGCACCTGATCATCAGCCATCACGGGCAGTACGATTTCGGGTCGCCCAAGCTGCCGATGTTCCCCGAGGCGCTGATGCTGCACTACCTCGACGACCTCGACTCGAAGATGGAAGCGATGCGCGCGCAGTTCGAGCGCGACGCCGAGAGCGAGAGCGAATGGGCCGGCTACAACGGGTCGCTGCAGCGTCCGCTGCTCAACACGAAGAAGTTCCTGGCGGGCAAGAAGGAAGCCGCGGCGGAGGCACCCAAGGCCGCGGCGGCGGCCTCAACTGAAGGAAACTCAAGTACTTAGGTGCCTAAGTAGTTCTACGACCATCGTGTCCTTTACCGCGAAAAACTGCATCTGATAAGGTGCAGCACTGGATTCGAACGGAGGAAGCATTATGCGACGCATCTCGTGGCTTCTCGGGCTCTTAGTGATCCTGTTCCTGGTCGCGGGCTGCGGCTCCAAGCCGCCGGCCGAGGAAGCGGGCGCTTCGCCTGCGGCGGCCGACCAGCCGGCGCCGGGCGTCGCGAAGAGCAGGACGACGACCACCGCGGGCGAAAAGCCCGGAATGCTCGACAAGCTGATGGGCAAGAAGATCGTGGTGCCGGAAGGCACCGTGATCAACGTGCGGCTGGACCAGTCGCTCAGCTCCAAGACCAGCAACGCGGGCGACGAGTTCACCGCCACCGTCGACAAGGAAGTGGTGGTCGACGGCAAGACGGCGATCCCGAACGGCGCGCGCGCCTCGGGACACGTGGTCGACGCGAAGCCGCTCGGCCGCTTCAAGGGCGGAGCGCTGCTGCAGATCGAGTTGACCGAGGTGAGCTTCGGCGGGTCGAACTACTCCGTCGCGACCGCGACGGTGGAGCGGACGCAGAAGGGCAAGGGCAAGCGTACGGCGTGGATGATCGGCGGCGGCGCGGGCGCCGGCGCCCTGATCGGCGCGCTGGCGGGCGGCGGCAAGGGCGCGGCCATCGGCGCGGCCGTGGGCGCGGGCGCGGGCACCGCGGGCGCGGCCTTCACCGGCAACAAGAACATCGTGCTGCCGGCCGAGAGCTTGCTCGCCTTCAAGCTGCTGAAGAGCGTGGAAGTGAAGCCGGAGTAGCCCGTACCCAGTAAGATCGTAATAGGCGCCGGCGACTCGCCGGCGCTTCTTCTTATGCTCGACTTTTCAAGATTCGAAGTGCTCACGTTCGATTGCTATGGAACCCTGATCGATTGGGAGACCGGCATTCTGGGCGCGCTGCGTCCGCTGGTGAAAGCTCACGGCAAGACGCTCTCGGACCGCGAACTGCTCGAGGTCTACGGCGAGCTGGAAGCCGAGGTCGAGCGCGGTCCCTACCGGAAGTATCGCGTGGTGCTGCGCGAAGTGGTGCGCGGATTCGGCGAGCGGCTCGGCTTCGCCGCCGGCGAAGCGGAGATGGATGCGCTGCCCGATTCGCTCGGCCAGTGGCCTCCGTTTCCCGACACGGTCGCGGCGCTGCGCAGGCTGAAGGCGAAGCACAAGCTCGCGATCATCTCCAACACCGATGACGCGCTGTTCGCCGAGACCGCGAAGCTGCTCGAGGTCCCGTTCGACGCGGTCATCACGGCGGAGCAGTGCCGCAGCTACAAGCCTTCCCTCAACAACTTCCGCGTCGCGCTGGAGCGCCTGGGAGTCGAGAAGGAGAAGGTGCTGCACTGCGGCCAGAGCCGACATCACGACATCGCGCCGGCGAAGCAGCTGGGGCTCGCGAACGTGCTGGTGACGCGGCGCGGCCAGGGCGCGGTCGTGGCCAACGCCGCGCAGCCCGACCTGGAAGTTCCCAACCTGAAGACGCTGGCGGACAGAGCGGGAGTCTAGCTCACGAATGGGTTGTCGCGGATGAGATGCTTCGCGAGGCCGCAGAAAACGCGGCCCCGCTCAGCATGACACGGCCAGAGCAATCACTGGTTCACGGGGATCTTGATGATCTTCTTCTGGATGGCGTAGGTCACGAGCTGGGCCTTGTTGTGGATGTCGAGCTTGCGCATGAGGTTGAACTTGTGCGCCTCGACGGTCTTGACGCTGAGGCCGAGAAGCACGGCGATCTCCTTCACCGAGTTCCCTTCCGCCAGCAGCTTCAGGATCTCGCGCTCGCGCGGCGTGAGGGTGGAGATGCGCGGGCGCAGCTTGGTGTCGCGCACGCGGGAGCGGAAGTCTTCCACCAGCTTGCCCAATACCTGGGAGCTGAGGTACTTGCCGCCGCGGTACACATCGCGCACGGCCGTCAACAACTGGGGCGCGGGCGTGTCCTTGAGCACGTAACCGGCGGCGCCGGCTTCCAGACACTGCACAAGGTAGTCTTCATCTTCGTACATGGTGAGGAAGAGGACTTTGGTCTCCGGACGGTTCTTCTTGATCTGCCGCGCGGCCTCGAACGAAGAGAGCCCAGGCATACC
>DATIBR010000120.1 GCA_035457425.1 Terriglobales bacterium | reverse complement strand
AGTGCGGGCTGGCGGACGCGGGCGCTGCGGCCGCGGCCGAGGTCGCGCGTCTGACCGACGAGCTGGCGGAGGCGCTGGTCCGCGGGCGCGCGCCGCGTGGGCTGCCGGCCGGCCTCGCCGGAGAGCTTCCCGAGACGATCGCTATCGCAGTCCCCGAAGGGTTTGCGTATTACGCGCTGCATCCGCTGGACTACGCGGAGGCGATGGCGGCGCGCGCCGGCAGGGACAGGCGCGCGGTCGTGGTGGGGATACGGAGCATCGGGACGACGGTGAGCGCGGTGGCGCGCGCGGCGCTGGCGCGGGGCGGGTGCGTGGCGGAGCGGCTCACGGTGCGGCCGGCGGGGCATCCGTGGGAGCGCGTGGTGGAGTTCTCCGAGGACGAGCTGCGCGTGCTGCGCGCGCGCGGCGACGCGGAGTTCGTCGTGGTGGATGAAGGGCCGGGGCTGAGCGGGTCGTCGTTCCTGGCGGTGGCGGAGGCGCTGGAACGGGCGGGCGTAGCGCGCGAGCGGATCACGCTGGTCGGGAGCCACACGGTGGACGCGGCGCGGCTGTGCGCGCGGGACGCGGCGCAGCGGTGGACGAGGTTCCGGTTCGAGGCGGTGGCGGGGCCGAGGCGCGTGCCGCAGGGTCGCGAGTGGTGTCCGAAGCAACCGGGGTGGCGGCAGTTCGAGCGGCGCAAGTATCTTTCGCCGGATGGAAAGACCCTGTTCAAGTTCGAGGGGCTGGGACGGTATGGCGACGCGGTGGTGGCGCGGGCGCGCGCGCTGGCCGAAGAGGGATTCTCGCCGGCCGTCGAGCGGGCGGGCGATGGGTTCGCGGCGTACGAGTTTGTTCCCGGGGGTCCGATGCGCGCGGAGGGACTCGACCAAGACGTCATTCGGCGGATGGCGGAGTACTGCGCGGCGAGAGCACGTTTGTTCCCGGCGGACGAAGGGAGCACGGGCGCGCTCGCGGAAATGGTGGCGGTGAACTCGCGCGAGGGGTTGGGGCGAGAGGCCAGTGCCGAACTGGTCGTCGAGCGACCGGTGATCGCGGATGGCAAGATGCAGCCGCACGAGTGGATACGCGAGGGCGGGAAGGTCTGGAAGACGGATGGGGCGAGCCATGGGGACGACCACTTCTTTCCCGGGCCGACGGACATCGCGTGGGACCTGGCGGGAGCGAGCGTCGAGTGGGAGATGGACGCCGCGACCGAAGAGGAGTTGCTCGCGGAGTATCGAAGGGCGAGCGGCGACGACGCGCGGGGGCGGATCGTGGGATGGAAGACGGCGTACGTGCTGTTCCGGCTGGGATATTGCGAGATGGCAGCGAGCGCGGGGGAAGAGGGCATGAGGGAAGAGGCGGAGAGGTATCGGGGGTTTCTGTCGTCGGCTGAAGCCGGCTCGCCTTCCCCAGTGGCAGCTTGACGGCGCGGCTGAAGCCGCGCCCCTCCAAGAGCCAAAAGCCAAAAGCCAAGAGCTAGAAGAACGCCGCGATCGACTCCACCACGTACTGCTGTTCGCCCTCGGTGAGCTCGGCGAACATGGGCAGGGCGAGGACCTCGCGGCAGGCGCGCTCGGATTCCGGGAACGAGCCTTCGCCGTAGCCGAAATACTTGAGCGGCGGCTGCAAGTGAAGCGGGACCGGGTAGTAGACCTCGGTGGCGACGCCGCGCTCCTTGAGGAAGGCGCGCAGCTCGTCGCGCTTCGCGCTGCGCACGACATACTGGTGATAGATGTGGTGCGCTTCCGAGCGCGTCTTGAGCAGGCGGAGGGGCGCCTGCGCTCCGCCGACTAATCCCGCCTTGGCGAGCAGGCGATCGTAGGCCGCGGCGTGCCGGCGGCGCTCCTCATTCCACTGTTCCAGATGCTTGAGTTTCACGTTGAGGACGGCGGCCTGGATGGCGTCGAGGCGCGAGTTGCCGCCGATCTCGAGGTGATGATAGCGCTGCTTGCTGCCGTGGTTGCGGAGGTGGCGCGCGCGCTCGGCGACCTCGGGGTCGACGGTCGTGACGCAGCCGGCGTCGCCGAAGGCGCTGAGGTTCTTGGTGGGATAGAAGCTGAAGGCGGCGGCGCGGCCGAGCGAGCCGGCACGGCGCCCGCGCCAGGCGGCGCCGAAGGCCTGCGCGGCGTCTTCCACGATGACCAGCTTGCGCTCCTGCGCGATCTGCGAGAGCGCGTCGATGTCCGCACATTGCCCGTAGAGGTGCACCGGCAGGATGGCCTTGAGCCGGGCGGAGAAATAGCCGGCGAGGCGGTCCTGCAGGCGCTCGGGCGAGAGGTTCAGGGTCTCGGGGTCGACGTCGACGAGGACGGCGCGGGCGCCGGCGCGGACGATGGAGCTGATGGTGGCGAAGAAGCTGAAGGGCGTGGTGAGGACCTCGTCGCCGGGGCCGACGCCACAGGCAGCGAGCGCGAGCCAGATGGCGTCGGTGCCGGAAGCGCAGCCGACGCAGGCGGCCGAGCCGGTGAACTTCGCGGCGCCTTGCTCGAAGGCTTCCAGCTCGGGACCGAAGATGAGCTGCTGGGATTCGCAGACGCGGTCGATGGCGGCGCGAACTTCATCGCGGATGCGGGCGTACTGCCGGGTCAGATCCAGCAAAGGGACCGACCGCGCCGCCACACCGGCGGCGCCCGATTGGGCTGAGGGTCGCACGGGAACGGGGATTCTATCGTCTATTCGAGGGTCGCCGCAACGCAGTCGCCTCGCCCGCGGCGGCGGGCTCGGCTCGGCTGCGTCGCCCCTCGCGCTGCGCTCGCGCGATCCGGCGCTCGCTCCGCGCTCACCCGGTCGAAACAGGGGACTCTCAGAGCTGGGGAAAGGGCGGCTGCGGGGCGTCACCGGCGAGGTAGGCCTGCCAGCGCGCGAGGTCGGCGCGGAGGCGCACGAGGTCGAGGTCGTGGAAGCGCCGCGGAGCGGACGCCAGTCCGCGGGCGGCGCGGGCGAGCACGCCGCGCGCGCCGGTGAGGTTCCCAGTCGAGTGATGGTGGAGCGCGACCGCGACTTGCGTGATCGCCTTCAGCACGTCCTTGTCGTCGCCTGCAGCCGCGCGCCAGAGATCCTCGAAGGCTTCGTGCGCGGCGAAGAATCCCTGGCGGTTGAAGAGGGCGCGGGCGTGGGCGAGCTCCTGCTGCACGGAGATGATTGTCGCTAAATGTCGCGCCCAGTGGAAGATGCGCGGCGACTTGCGGTACTAAGGTCTTCCATCTAGTCATATCGCAGAGCGATACAGAATTCTGAAACGGGCGCCCTGTGGCTATACAGGAATCCGAAGTAGCTCCTACCGGGAAACACCCCAAGTCACGCATTTTCAATCGCGAGCGGATTGGTAAGACTGTTGCATGAGTGCAGGACAGCGTTATGCAATTTTCGTAAACCCCAGGAGAAACGAACCAATGAGGAGCATCATGCGATTTACCGGCGTGCTTGCCGTGCTGCTGCTGGTTGCGGGTCTGGCGCTCGCGCAGACCGAGACCGGGCAGGTGGTGGGCACGGTCACCGACCCGCAGGGGGCGGTGATCTCGGGCGCGAAGGTCACGTTGAAGAACACGGCGACGGGCCAGACGCGCACCGCGAGCAGCAACGATAACGGCCTCTATACCTTCACCAACCTGCAGCCCGGGACCTACGAGATCGCGGTCGAGGCTGCCAACTTCCAAGCGACGACCAAGCGGGTGGGCGTGAGCGTGGGCTCGCGCAACACGGTGGACATCGCGCTGGCAGTGACGGGCGCGAGCACGACGGTGGAGGTGGTGGGCGAGGGCGGCGTGGCGGTCGACACGACGACGCAGCAGCTCTCGCAGGTGGTGGGCTCGAAGCAGATCAGCGAGCTGCCGACGTTCAACCGCAACCCGTACGCGCTGGTCGGAACCGCGGGCAACGTGAGCAGCGACGCGCAGGGCTCGACGGTGCGGGGCGCGGGCTTCTCGATCAACGGGCAGCGCGCGGCCTCGACCGACATCCTGCTGGACGGGGGCGAGAACGTGGACCTGTTCACGGCGTCGATCGGGCAGTCGGTGCCGCTGGACTCGGTGGAAGAATTCCGCGTCATCACCAGCAACTTCTCGGCGGAGTACGGCCGGGCGTCGGGCGGCGTGGTGAACGTGGCGACCAAGGCGGGCACGAACAACTTCCACGGCGGCGTGTTCTACAGCTACCGCGGAGCGGCGACGACGTCGAACACGTACGAGAACAACGCGAACGGGATCGACAAGCCGAACTACGTGCGCAACCAGTTCGGGTACACCATCGGCGGGCCGATCTGGAAAGACAAGATGTTCTTCTTCAACTCGACGGAGTGGATGCGGGTGCGCAGCAGCGCGAACCAGGTGGTAGTGGTTCCGGACCCGACGTTCATCACCTCGGGCGCGGTCGACCCGAACACGGCGGCATTCTTCAGCGCGTACGGGGCGCTGCGGCCGGGGCTGACGGTGCTGAACAACGACGTGCTGACGTGCGGGCCGGGCGGCGCGTGCATCCCGTTCGACACGGTGCAGTACACGGTGCCGTCGAACGCGGGCGGCGGCAACCCGCAGAACCAGTACCAGACGGTCGCGCGCGTCGACGTAAACTTCACCGACAGGACGACGATGTACGGCCGCTACGCGCTGCAGAGCATCGATCAATTCCCGGGCAGCATCTCCGACAGCCCGTACGCGGGCTTCGACACCGGGGAGAAGATCTTCAACAACAACATCCTGGTGAACCTGACGCACATCTGGACGCCGAACGTGGTGACGCAGTCGAAGTTCATCTTCAACCGGCTGAATGACCTGCAGCCCATCAACGGCGACCCGACGCCGACGCTGTTCATGCGGGACCGCACGACGCGCGACTCGAACGGCAACCGCTACGCGCTGCCGGGCTACCTGCCGTTCTCGCCGGGCAGCGGCATCCCGTTCGGCGGCCCGCAGAACCTGTACCAGTTCTACCAGGACCTGAGCTGGACGGCGGGGAACCACCAGATCCGGATGGGGGGGCAGTACATCCACACGCGTGACAACCGCATGTTCGGCGCGTACGAGGAGTCGTCGCAGTACCTGGCACTGTCGGGCGAGACGGCGGGGACGTACATCGATCGGCTGATGGCGGGGCAACTGGTCCGGTTCGAGGGCGCCGTGGACCCGCAGGGCAAGTTCCCGTGCCCGACGGACGCGTTCGGAGTGGCGATCTCGTCGCCGGGCTGCCAGATCACGCTGCCGGTGGTCTCGCCGCGGTTCGACCGCGCGAATCGCTACCACGACTTCGCGGCGTACGTGCAGGACTCCTGGAAGCTGCATCCGCGGTTCACGCTGAACCTGGGAGCGCGCTGGGAGTACTACGGGGTGCAGCACAACAACGACCCGAACTTCGACTCGAACTTCTACCTGGGAAGCGGCGCGAACTACGCCGAGCAGGTGCGGAACGGGCAGGTGTTCGTGGTGACCGATCCGAACAACCCGGTGGGCGAGCTGTGGGAGCCTGACTGGAACAACATCGCGCCCCGAGTGGGGTTTGCGTGGGACCTGTTCGGCGACGGCAAGACGTCGCTGCGCGGCGGATACGGCATCTCGTATGAACGGAACTTCGGCAACGTGACGTTCAACGTGATCCAGAACCCGCCGAATTATGCCGTCGTCTCGCTGACGAGCGGGGCGGACGCGGCGTGCACTCCGTCGTGCCCGATCAGCGTCAACAACTTCGGCCCGCTGGGCGGGGCTCTCGGCACGGTGGACCTGCCGAAGACCAGCCTGCGCGCGCCGAAGCAGGACCTGGACACCGCCTACTCGCACTTCTGGAGCCTGGCGATCGAGCGGCAGCTGGCGACCAACACCGTGCTGGCCCTGGAGTACTCGGGCTCGCGCGGCATGCAGCTGTACTCGATCGAGAACCCGAACAAGCTGGGCGCCGGCCCGATCTACCTGGGCGACAACCCCGCCGAGCAGGGCGCTTGCCTGGTGGCCGGTTGCGTGCCGGGTGACGCGAGCACGGGATGGCTGCCGACGCGCCGGTTGAATGACCAGTACAACGGCTTCAACCGCCGCGGGAACGCGGGCAACTCGGAGTACCACGGGTTGAACGTGCGGTTGCAGGCGACGAACCTGTGGAACTCGGGGCTGACGTTCACCTCGAACTACACGTGGTCGCACGCGATGGACAACCTGAGCTCGACGTTCAGCGAGTCGGCGAACAACTTCAACCTGGGGTTCGTGGACGTGTTCAACCCGCAGCTGGACTACGGCAACGCCGACTTCGACATCCGGCACCGCTGGGTGCTGAGCGCGGTGTGGGAGACGCCGTGGTTCAAGTCGAGCGACAACTGGTTCGCACGGAACGTGATCGGGGGCTGGACGATGGCGCCGATCGTGACGATGCAGACCGGCACGCCGTTCACGCTGTGGGATTGCTCGGCCGGCTTCCAGCTGTGCCCGCGCTACATGCCGGTCACGGCGGTCGACACGGCCGCGCATGACGCGAACGACGTGCTCAGCCCCAACGCCTTCAACTACCTCAGCATCGACCCGACGAACAGCCTGTTCTTCGTGAACCCGGTGACGGGGACCTCGGACTTCGGCCAGTGCGGCGTGGGCGAAGGCCTGACGACGGGCTGCCCGTATCCGGCGAACATGACGCAGCGGAACGCGTTCCGCGGTCCTGGTCTGTGGAACGTGGACTTCGGGTTGGCGAAGAACTTCCGCTTCGGCGAGCGCTGGAACTTCCAGCTGCGCGCCGATGCGTTCAACCTGTTCAACCACTCGAACCTGTACGTGATCGGGTCGACGGCAGACGTCTGCAACCAGATCTGCTTCGGCGATCCGGCGTCGGTCATCGCGAAGCGCGGCGGATTCGGCGACGAATTCGACGAGCGGCGTTACCTGACGCTGGGGGCGAAGATCACCTTCTAGTCTTGTCCAAAGCTGTACCTCCTTCCAGGGGAGCCTTCGGGCTCCCCTTTTTTCAGGAGGCAGTCGTGAGGGGGGCCGACTCCTGACGCTTGCCCCATGCATCCGATATACTCGGCTGCTACCTGGCTTGCAGTTCCCGGCAGCAATCTCCCTGGGGCCTGGCGCCCCATGCTTGCGGAGGAACCGATATGCACCTGGCAGACCTGCTTGGCCTGTTCGTGATGCCGGAGCACACGGGCGGCGAGTGGCTGGCGATCATCCTGCGGTGGGTCCACTTCTTGGCGGGCATCACGTGGATCGGCCTGCTGTACTTCTTCAACCTCATCAACGTGCCGTTCATGAAGAACGTGGACGCGGCGGCGAAGCCGAACGTCTTCAAGAACCTGACGCTGCCGACGCTGTGGTGGTTCCGGTGGAGCGCGGCGGTGACGGTGTTCGTGGGCTTCTGGTACTGGGCGCAGATGTACGTAGCGGTGGACGCGCGGCGGGAGAACATGAGCCCGTGGCCGACCATCGGGCTGTTCCTGATCGTGTGGATCGTGGCGTGGGCGGTGGAGTACGGCGTGATCCTGAAGTTCCCGGCGAACGGCTGGGTGGTGGCGGTGCTGAACGCGCTGATCGTGTCGGGGGCGTCGTATGCGTTCGTGAACTTCGTGCAGGTGGGGCGCGACGACAATCACGTGGTCGCGATCGGCATCGGCGGCGGCATGGGCCTGCTGATGATGCTGAACGTGTGGGGCATCATCTGGCGGAACAACAAGAAGATCATCCACGGAGCGCTGGCGGGGACGCCGCCGGCGGACGGCGCGGCGCTGGGGCGGCAGGCGTTCCTGGCATCGCGGACCAACGCGTGGCTGTCGATCCCGATGCTGTGGTTCATGGCGTCGAGCTACCATTTCGTGATCTTCGGATAGCGGCGATCGGACGGGGAGACGGCCCGAAGGCCGTCTCTACCGTTGCTTCGCAAGCGGCATCCGCCGTATGGTTTACGGCGCGGCACCCCAGCGACGGCTGAAGCCGTCGCCGGGGACCCCGCAGGCAGGTCCGTCCACCCGGTTCCCCCCGGTCTGGATTTTTCAGTGGACGGCAGCAGTGGTGGGACAAAAAGGAGATCGGCGATGGAGAAGCCGGCGCAGAACATCCAGGATTCCTTCCTCAACAACGCCCGCAAAGAGAAGACCAACATCACCATCTACCTGCTGAGCGGAGTGAAGCTCACGGGGCGGATCCGGTCGTTCGACAAGTACTCGGTGGTGCTGGAGACGAACAACCAGGAACAGCTCATCTTCAAGCACGCCATCTCGACGGTGGTGATGGGGCGGACGGCGCACGGAGAACGGCCGTCGGCGGCGAGCGCACCGGCGCCCGCGCAGTCGACCGGCACGGAGGCGTAGCGATTCCGCAAGGCGGGAGACCAGGACGCAGGCGGCCGACGAGCGCGCGCGATGCGGCGCCGGGGTCTGCCAGCGATCGGCGGCCGCGTGCGGCGGGCGGCGGGTTCGCGCGCGCGGAGACCATCGAGCGGGCGTTCCTGGTCGGGATCGACTACAAGAGCCGCAAGCGCTCGAAAGTCGCGGAGCAGGCGAGAGCGGCTTCGTCGCGCTCGAGCGCCGGCGGGTCGCCGGCGCCTACCCAGTCAGAGCAGAACGAAGAGTGGTTCGCATTCTCCGCGGAAGAGTCGCTGGCGGAGCTGCGCGAGCTGGCGACTTCGGCGGGCGCGGAAGTGGTGGGCGAGGTCCTGCAGTCGCGCGACAAGCCGGACCCAGCGACGGTGATCGGGAAGGGCAAGCTGGAGGAGATCCAGGGAGCGGCGGCGATGGCGGGCGCCGACCTGATCCTGTTCGACCACGACCTGTCGCCCTCGCAGCAGCGCAACATCGAAGACGAAGTGGACCGGCGGGTCATCGACCGGACGCAGCTCATCCTGGACATCTTTGCGCGGCACGCGCGGACGCGCGAGGGCCAGCTGCAGGTGGAGCTGGCGCAGCTGGAGTACCTGATGCCGCGGCTGGCGGGGCGGGGGCGCGAGATGTCGCAGCTGGGCGGCGGGATCGGGACGCGCGGACCGGGCGAGACGCAGCTCGAGACCGACCGGCGGAAGATCGCGCGGCGCATCCGGACGATCCAGCAGCAGGTGGAGAACGTGCGGCGGGTGCGAGCGCAGCAGCGGCAGCGGCGCGAGAGCGTGCCGATGGCGACGGTGGCGCTGGTGGGGTACACCAACGCGGGGAAGTCGACGCTGTTCAACCGGCTGACACAGGCGGGGGTGCTGGCGTCGTCGAAGATGTTCGCGACCCTGGACCCGACGATCCGCGCGGTGACGCTGCCGTCGAAGCGGCGCGTGCTGCTGTCGGACACGGTGGGATTCATCCGCAACCTGCCGCACACGCTGGTGGCGGCGTTTCGCGCGACGCTGGAAGAGGTGCAGCGCGCGGGCATCGTGCTGCACGTCGCGGACGCGACCTCGGTCACGCAGCGCGAGCACGCGCAGGAGGTCGAGAAAGTGCTGGGCGAGTTGGAGGCGCTGGGCAAGCCGCGGCTGCGCGTGGTCAACAAGATCGACCTGCTGCCGCGCTCGGAGCGCGCGGCGCTCGAAGACGACGAGAAGACGGTGCACGTCTCGGCGGTCACGGGCGAGAGCATCGCGCGGCTGCTGGAGCGCATGGACGCGCTGCTGGAGGAAGACCCGGTGAGCCGGGCGCGGCTGCGCGTGCCGCAGCGCGAGGGCAAGGCGCTGGCGATGCTGGAAGCCAGGGCGCGCATCCTCTCGCGCGAGTACGAGGACGGCGTGGTGAACCTGGAAGTCCAGGCGCCGGAGAGCGTGTTGCGGCGGCTGGCGGCCTTCCGCGCGTAGAAAAGCAAACCACAAAGGTCACCAAGGTCTCACGAAGGAGCTCCGGGAGGCCCTGCGTGCTTCCGTGTGCTTCGGAGGTCGCTTCTACTCGAGGGTGGACGCGAACTCTTGGATGGCGGGCAGGTAGCGGTCGCGTGCGAGCCACTCGAAGTCGTTGTGGCCGGCGGCGTCGGCCCAGAGGAACATCTTCTTTCCGGGGGCGGCGGCGTAGAGGCGCTCGCCGTGCGCGAATGGGATGACGTTGTCGCGGCGCCCGTGGATGACCAGCACCGGGCACTTCACCCGGCGGATCTTGTCGAGGTTGCGGAACTTGTCGAAGGGGACGAGCGGGAAGCGTGCGAGCACGCGGAAGGCCGAGGTGAAGCCGCTCTGCACGATGAGGCCGCCGACGGGGGCGCGCGCGGCCAGGTCGATGGCCGGTCCGGTGCCGACCGAGCGGCCGAAGAGGATGACGCGCTCCGTGGGGACGCGCTGTTCCTTCACCAGGAAGTCGTAGGCCGCCTGCTCGTCGAGGTAGGTGCGCTTCTCGCTGGGCGCGCCCTCGCTGGTGCCGTATCCCTCGTAGTCGTAGCCGAGGACGGCGAAGCCGGCGTCGTGGAGCTCGCGGAAGAGCGGCTCGAGCTCGCCGATGTCCTCGGCGTTGCCGTGGCTATAAAGGATGGTGAACTTCGCCTGCGGGTTCGGCAGGTAGATGGCGGAGATGGTGTTGCCGTCGGAGGTCTTCAGCTTGGTGATGCGCGCGTCGTCCGTATAGGAAGAGGGCTGCGGGTAGAAGATCATGCGGTCGGCGAGGAAGGCCGCGACGAAGACGAAGACCAGGTAGAAGCCGATGATGAAGTAGAGAGTCACGCGTAGGAGGCGCCGCATACGGATTGAAGGCTCGCTGTATTTAAACATCCCGAGCCCGCCGCGGCGGGCGAGAGAGCCTATGCGACGCCGAGAAATGCCCTAAACGTCAAAATGGGCTAACGGCCAAAGAGCGGTGACGATTCTTTGGCTATCAGCCCATTCGATCCTGAATCGGATCGGAGGTGATACAGATATGGTACCCCTCTGGCGCGGAGAGTCAAGTGAAGTCGAGGGTACCTGCTGGAATTTTTGAGGGGTGGAGGGGCGTGAGCGGCGTCACATCGAGGAGCTCGGAAAACGGCTCGCAGGCGCATGAATGCTGCGCGAAGCTGCGTTGACACATGTCGTTTCGTTTGTTAGTTTTGAGAGTTTGTAAGGCGCGCTTCACTCTTCCTATTCAGCGAACAGCATGGACAAGATCCTTTCCCAGCTAGGCGAATTACTGCTCGGCGCCGTGCCGACGGTGATCCTGTTGCTGATGCTGATCGGACTGTACAAGGGCATCCTGCACAACAAGCTGGTGGAAGTGCTGAAGGAGCGGCGCGCGCGGACCGAAGGGGCGGTGCAGAAGGCGAAGGCGGACCTGGCGGCGGCGGAGGCGAAGACAGCGGAGTACGAGGGCCGGCTGCGCGAGGCCAAGATGGCGCTGTACAAGGCGCAGGAAGAGCGTCGCAAGAAGGTGATGGAAGTGCGCGGAGTCGCGCTGGCGCACGCGCGCGAGCAGGCGGAGGAGCAGGTGAAGCGAGCGCGCGGCGAGATCGAGCGCGACGTGCAGGCGGCGCGGGCACAGCTCGGAGCCGAGGGCGAGAAGCTGGCGGCCGAGATCCTGCGGGTGGTGCTGGCGCCCGCCGGCGCGCGCACGCCGGCCGCAGGCGGTGGCCGTTGAAGCGCCTCACGATCTTCCTCTCTTTGATCCTGCTGGCGGCGGCAGCGCTCGTCGCGCAGCACGCCGAGCCGGCGAAACCGCCGGCACAATCCCAGCCACAGCAGTCCCAGCCTGCGCAGGCGCAGCCCACGCCCAGCCCGAGCCAGGAGCTGGTCGAGACTTCGCACGCCGCCGCCGAGGGCAAGGAAGCCGAGCACGGCGAAGAGGACGAAGAAGCGCAGTTCAAGTACTCCGCCTCGGTGCAGTGGCTGGCGAAGAAGACCGGCTTGAGCAAAGAGAGCGCGTACTGGGTGTTCGTCGCGCTCAACTTCGCGGTGGTGGCAGGCCTGATCTTGTGGGCGTGGCGCAAGAGCATGCCGCTGTACTTCCGCGACCGGACGGGCTCGATCAAGAAGCAGATGGAAGAGGCGCGGGCGGCGAGCGAGGAAGCGAACCGGCGGCTGGCCGAGGTGGAAGGGCGGCTGGCGCGGCTGGATTCGGAGATCGCGGAGCTGCGGGCGCAGGCGGACCGCGACGCCGCGGCGGAAGAGCAGCGGCTGCGGGCGACCGCGGAGGAAGATCGCCAGAAGATCGTGACGCAGGCGGAGCAGGAGATCGCGAGCGCGGCGAAGCTGGCGCGCGGCGAACTGAAGAAGTACGCCGCCGAGCTGGCGGTGAACCTGGCGGAGCAGAAGATCCAGGTCACGCCGCAGGCGGACCAGGCGCTGGTGCACGCGTTCACCGAGAAGCTGGGGACGGAGGCGAAGAGCTGATGGCCGCCGTGACCAGCCGATACGCGCGCGCGCTCGTCGACGTGATCGTGGAGCGCAAGCTGGACGCCACGAAGACGATGGAGCAGCTCGACGCGCTGGTGGCGGCGCTGGAGGCGAGCCCCCCGTTGCGCAACGTGTGGGAGAACCCGTCGGTGCCGGCGGAGCAGAAGCGCAAGGTGCTGGACGTGCTGGCCGCGAGGCTGGGCGCCGACAAGATGGTGCGCAACTTCCTGGCGGTTTTGATCGACAACCGGCGGATCGCGGCGCTGGCGGAGATCGCGCGGCAGTTCCGCTCGGAGCTCTACGAGCGGCTGGGGATCGCGGAGGCGGAGGTCACGACGACGCGCGAGCTTGCAGCGGAGGAGAAGCGCGGGCTGGAGGCGCAGATCGCGAAGCTCACGGGGAAGAAGGTCCAGGCGCGCTACGCGACGGACGGGAAGATCCTGGGCGGCGCGGTGGTGCGGGTGGGGAGCACGATCTACGACGGTTCGGTGAAGGGGCAGTTGCGGAGATTGAAGGAAGCATTGAGCGCTAATTGAGGGCGAGACGGCCAGAAGGCCGTCTCTACTGAGAGAGTTTTCTTATGGCAGGAATCAAAGCAGACGAGATCACAAAGATCATCCGCGAGCAGATCGAGAACTACGAATCGAAGGTCTCGGTGGACGAGGTGGGCACGGTCATCTCGCTGGGCGACGGCATCGCGCGCGTCCACGGGCTCGACAAGGTGATGGCGGGCGAGCTGCTGCAGTTCCCGCACGACGTGGCGGGCATCGCGATGAACCTCGAGGAAGACCAGGTGGGCGCGGTGCTGCTGGGCGAGTACACCGAGATCAAGGAAGGCGACGAGGTGAAGCGCACGGGCCGCATCATGAGCGTGCCGGTGGGCGAGGCGATGATCGGGCGGGTGGTGAACGCGCTCGGACAGCCGATCGACGACAAAGGGCCGATCGCGACGACGGGGTTCCTGCCGGTGGAGCGCATCGCGCCGGGGGTGATCGACCGGCAGCCGGTGCGGGAGCCGATGGCGACGGGCCTGAAGGCGATCGACTCGATGATCCCGATCGGCCGGGGACAGCGCGAGCTGATCATCGGCGACCGGCAGACGGGCAAGACGGCGGTGGCGCTGGACACCATCATCAATTCGAAGGGGCAGAACCTGATCTGCATCTACAACGCGATCGGGCAGAAGCGTTCGTCGATCGCGCAGGTGGTGAAGATCCTGGAAGACGCGGGTGCGATGGAGTACACGATCGTGGTGGCGGCGTCGGCGTCGGAGCCGGCGCCGATGCAGTACATCGCGCCGTACGCGGCGACCGCGATCGGGGAATACTTCCGCGACTCGAAGCGCCACGCGCTGTGCATCTACGACGACCTGTCGAAGCACGCGGCGTCGTACCGCGAGATCTCGCTGTTGCTGCGGCGGCCGCCGGGGCGCGAGGCGTACCCGGGCGACGTGTTCTACCTGCACTCGCGGCTGCTGGAGCGCGCGTCGAAGCTCTCGGACAAGAACGGCGGCGGGTCGCTGACGTCGCTGCCGGTGATCGAGACGCAGGCGGGCGACGTCTCGGCGTACATCCCGACCAACGTCATCTCGATCACCGACGGGCAGATCTACCTGGAGACCGACCTGTTCAACTCGGGCATCCGGCCGGCGGTGAACGTGGGCCTGTCGGTCAGCCGCGTGGGCGGCTCGGCGCAGATCAAGGCGATGCGGCAGGTGGCGGGCACGCTGAAGCTGGAGCTGGCGCAGTATCGCGAGCTGGCGGCGTTCGCGCAGTTCGGCTCCGACCTCGACAAGGCGACGCAGGCGCAGCTGAATCGCGGGCAGCGGCTGGTGGAGGTGCTGAAGCAGGGGCAGTACGAGCCGCTGCCGTTCTCCAAGCAGATCATGATCATCTTCGCGGGCACGAACGGCTACCTCGACGAGCTCGCGATCGAGGACGTGCGGCCGTTCGAGAAGGGGCTGTACCAGTACATCGACACGATGAACCCCGGGCTGCTGAAGTCGATCATGGAGAAGAAGACGCTCGACGACGCGCTGAAGGCCGAGATGAAGAAGCTGCTGGATGAGTACAAGCAGCGGTTCCTTTCGGAGAAACAATCAGCAGTCGCGGCAAAGGCATAAAGGCGTTCCCCGTTCCCCGTTCCCGGTTTCCCGTTGGTGCGAGGATGGAGTATGACGACCGGATCGAATTCGTACCGTGACTTGGTGGTATGGCAGCAGGCGATGGAATTGGTGCACGGGATCTACGAGGTGACCAGCCATTTCCCGGATGCCGAGAAGTTCGGATTGACGTCGCAGATGAGGCGGGCAGCGGTTTCGGTGGCTTGCAACATCGCGGAAGGGCAGGGCCGTAACTCGACGGGCGAGTTCATCCAGTTTCTGGGGCATTCGAGAGGCTCGCTCCAGGAAGTCGAGACGCAGTTGTTGGTAGCCGAGCGCCGTCGGTTCATCTCGGCGCCGGCAACGGTGGCATCCATGAAGCAGTGTGAGCGAGTCCGCAAACTGCTGAACGGCTTGATGATTTCTCTACGGGAAGCGCCCTCGGTAGCTTCCAAACGTGAAACGGGAAACGGGAAACGGGAAACGATTTAGGAAATGGCGAACATTCTCGACATCCGGCGGCGGATCCGCAGCGTGCGCAACACGCGGCAGATCACCAAGGCCATGCAGATGGTGTCGGCGGCGAAGCTGCGGCGGGCGCAGGAGCGCGCGCTGGCGGCGCGGCCGTATGCGCAGATGTTGACGAACGTGCTGAAGTCGCTGGTGTCGCGCGCCGAGGTGTACGACCCGGAGACGGGGGAGGCGAAGCATCCGCTGCTGGCGAAGCGGCCGGAGCAGACCATCCTGCTGGTGATCGTGACGGGCGACAAGGGGCTGGCGGGAGCGTTCAACACCAACATCCTGAAGGCGGCGCAGCGCTTCCTGGAATCGAAGAGCGACAAGTGCGTGGAGATCGTGGCGGTGGGGCGCAAGGGGCGCGACTTCTTCCGCCGGCGGTATCCGGCGACGCGGCCGCAGGGCGAAGGCGGCGAGTTCCGCGCGGGCATCTGCATCACGGGAGAGCAGGTCGGGATCCTGAACCGCATCGAGTACAAGCATGCGGCGGAGCTGACGGAAGAGATCATCGAGAGGTACACCCAGGGCGAGATCGACGCGGTGTACCTGGCGTACAACGAGTTCAAGAGCGTGATCGCGCAGCGCATCGTGGTGGACGAGATCCTGCCGATCGAGGAGATCGGCGCCTCCGACGTCCATCACGCGGAGGAGATGAGCAAGGAGCAGCGCGAGCGGGCGGCGGAAGCGGCGGAGCGCGCGGGCGTGGGCGTGCACAAGGCCGACACCAGCGAGATGGACAAAAAGGCGGCGACGTTCGCGACGGCGCAGGTGGATTACCTGTACGAGCAGGCGCCGGACGAGCTGTTCCGCGGGCTGCTGCCGAAGTACGTAGGGGTGCAGGTGTTCCACGCGCTGCTGGAGAGCGTGGCGGCGGAGCACGCGGCGCGCATGACGGCGATGGATTCTGCGACCAACAACGCCAGCGACATGATCGACTCGCTGACGCTGGTGATGAACCGGGCGCGACAGGCGAAGATCACGAAAGAGATCATCGAGATCGTGAGCGGCGCGGCCGCTCTGTAAGAGGTTTCAAGTTTCGAGTTTCAGGTTTCAAGTTCGTTCGAACCGGCTACTCGAAACCCGAAACTGGAAACTCGAAACCGAGGATTTATGGCAGAGAACGCAGGCAGAGTGATCCAGATCGCGGGACCCGCGGTCGACGTGCAGTTCGCGGAGTCGCATCTTCCACCCATCTACCAGGCGGTGCGGGTGGTGAGCGAAGGCTTCCAGGTGCCGACGCCGATCGACGTGATCCTGGAAGTGCAGCAGCACCTGGGCGAAGGCCGGGTGCGGTGCGTCGCGATGCAGCCGACCGACGGCATGGTGCGCGGGATGAAGGCGATCGACCAGGGCGGGCCGATCTCGGTGCCGGTGGGGAAGGAGACGCTGGGGCGCGTGATCAACGTGATCGGCGAGCCGGTGGACCAGCTCGGTCCGATCGGGGCAACGAAGCGGCTGCCCATCCACCGGCTGGCGCCGCGGTTCGACGAGCAGTCGACGCGGGCGGAGATGTTCGAGACGGGGGTGAAGGTCATCGACTTGATCCAGCCGTTCCTGAGGGGCGGCAAGATCGGGTTGTTCGGCGGCGCGGGCGTGGGCAAGACGGTGGTGATCATGGAGCTCATCAACAACGTCGCCAAGCAGCACGGCGGCTACTCGGTGTTCGCCGGGGTGGGTGAGCGCACGCGCGAGGGCAACGACCTGTGGCTGGAGATGAGCGAGTCGGGCGTGATCAAGCCGGGGGACTGGAAGAACTCGAAGGCGGCGCTGGTCTATGGCCAGATGACGGAGCCGCCGGGGGCGCGCCTGCGGGTGGCGCTGACGGGGCTGACGGTGGCGGAGCACTTCCGCGACGAAGAGGGCGCGGACACGCTGTTGTTCATCGACAACATCTTCCGCTTCACGCAGGCGGGGTCGGAGGTATCGGCGCTGCTGGGCCGCATGCCGAGCGCGGTGGGCTACCAGCCGAACCTGGCGACCGAGATGGGCGAACTGCAGGAGCGCATCACGTCGACGAAGAAGGGGTCGGTGACCTCGGTGCAGGCGATCTACGTGCCGGCGGACGACTTGACGGACCCGGCGCCGGCGACGACGTTCGCTCACCTGGACGCGACGACGGTGCTCTCGCGCCCGCTGACCGAGATCGGCATCTACCCGGCGGTCGACCCGCTGGCTTCGACCTCGCGCATCCTGGATCCGCGCATCGTGGGGCAGGAGCATTACGACGTGGCGCAGGGCGTGAAGCGGGTGCTGCAGCGCTACAAGGATCTGCAGGACATCATCGCCATCCTGGGCATCGACGAGCTCTCGGAAGACGACAAGCTGACGGTGGCGCGCGCGCGCAAGATCCAGAAGTTCCTGTCGCAGCCGTTCCACGTGGCCGAGCAGTTCACCGGCATCAAGGGGCGGTACGTGAAGATCGCCGACACGGTGCGCAGCTTCAAGGGCATCATCGAGGGCAAGTACGACGACATCCCGGAGCAGGCCTTCTACATGAAGGGCGCGATCGAGGAAGTGCTGGAGACGGCGGAGAAGATGAAGGCGGCAGCGGCGTAGAACCGTCGTCGGCCCTCGGCCCTCGGCCAAGACCGGGGCGACCGACGACCGACGACCGACGACACCATGGCAGACACGTTCCAACTCGAGATCGTGACCCCGGAGAAGGCGGTGGTGCGCGAGCACGCCACCGAGGCGCAGATCCCCGGGAAGAAGGGGTATCTCGGGGTGCTGCCGGGGCACGCGCCGCTGATCACGGAGCTGGCGGTGGGCGAGATCAGCTATCGCAAGCCGGGCGGGGAAGTGGAGCGGCTGGCGGTGGCGTGGGGCTTCGCGGAGATCCTGCCGGACAAGGTGACGATCCTGGCGGAGGCAGCGGAGCGGGCCGAGGACATCGACGTGGCGCGGGCGCGCGAGCAGAAGAAGCGCGCGGAGGAGCGGTTGCACTCGCCGGACCCGGAGACGGACTTCGAGCGCGCGCTGGTGGCGATGGAGCGCGCCGAGACGCGGATCGCGGTGGCGGAGAAGGGAAGCGATAAGCAATAAGCGATTAGCGATTAGCGAAAGCCAAGAGCCAAGAGCCAGGAGCCAAGAGCCAAAAAAGGCCGCTCATTGCTGAGCGGCCTTTTGGCTTATTGCTTATCGCTTATTGCTTATCGCTATCGCCGTCCGTAGGCCTGGTTGTAGCCCTCCATGAAGGCCTGGCGGTACTCGCGCTTGTAGTCATCGGCGCTGCGGTAGCCGCTGGAGCTGGACATGCCGTGGTCAGCGTCCTTGTAGGCTTCCCATTCGGTGGGGCGATAGGAGTGGCGGCTCTGGCGGTCGCGCTGACCGGCCTGCTGTCCATCCTGGTAGCCGAACCTCTGGGCGTTGCCGTTGCCGCGGGCGTAGCGGTCATCGCGGTTGCGATCGTCGCGGTTGCGATCGTCGCGGTAGTCGCGATCGCGGTAACGGGCGTCGTCGCGGTCGACGTCGCCGTCACCATCGCGGTCCCACACCGACCACTGGCCGTTGCGGCCGTAGACGCCGTTGGAGCGGGAGCGGCGGCCGTAGTAGGCGTCGTCGTAGCCTTCGCGATAGCCCTCGCGGAAGCCCTTGCGGTACTGGCCGCGCGGGCCCATGTAGGATTCGTAGCCGCGATCGCCGCGCTTGAAGTTGCGGTCGCGATAGTCGTAGCCGGCGCGCTGGTAGCGGTCCTGCTGGCCGTGGCGGAAGCCGTCGCGGTAGCCGTTGTGGTAGCCGTACTCCTGCGCGTCCGCGTTGCGGTCATTTCCCCAGCGGCGGTCGCGGTCCTGATGTTCGTCGTGGGCGAGCGCCAGGGTACCCATCCCGGCGACCATCGCCATCACGAGCAGGAATGCTTTCATCCTCTTCATTGCCGTCACCCTCCTGCGGGAAAGGCCTCCCGTCACGATCGGCAAAAACCCCGGCCCGGGGGCCGAGTTGCGCTTCATGAGATTTCCCGGTTCTTGAGAAGGTAAGATGCCGGATCGGGGAGCAACGCTGCTTGGGCCTGAAATGCCTTGCCTTTGTTGCACTTAGCTCAGTAGACTACGGCGCGACCTTTCCCTCGAGTCTCCCCAGGGCAGGGCCTTCGGTACTTCCAAGAGCGTACCAACAGGCGCGGCGGGCGGCGCTCGTCCGCGTCCAAACAGATGTAGAATCCCCGGCACGCGAGGGGAGCGAAAGCAGCCGGGAATCGAGTCTCCAGACGAGCAAATGGGAATGAACGTCCAGGTCGCGGGCAAAAGTGACGTCGGCTGCGTCCGCACGAATAACGAGGACAATTTCGGCTACGACACGCGCTTTGGGGTGTTCGTGGTGTGCGACGGGATGGGCGGGCAGGCCGCCGGCGAGGTCGCGAGCAAGATGGGCGTCGACAGCGTGCTGGCGTACTTCCGGAGCGCGACCAACGGGAACTATCCGGTGTTCGGGCGGAAGTTCGAGGGAGTGTCGCCGCTGGCGAACGCGCTGGCGAGCGCGGTGCAGCTGGCGAACCAGCGCATCTACGAGCGGGCGGCGAACGACACGGCGCACGCGGGCATGGGGTCGACCATCGTGGGGGCGCTGGTGAAGGACAACTACGTGGCGCTGGCGCACGTGGGCGACAGCCGCATCTACCTGCTCCGCGACGGCAAGATCCAGCAGCTCACCAACGACCACTCGCTGGTGATGGAGCAGGTGCGGCGGGGGCTCATCACGCAGGAAGAGGCCGAGCAGAGCGAGATGCAGAACATCATCATCCGCGCCCTGGGGAGCGAAGAGGGCGTGGAGCCGGACGTGGACGAGATGATCGCGCGCTCCGGCGACGTGCTGCTGCTGGCGTCCGACGGGCTGACCAAGCACGTGAAGGATCCGCAACTGCTCGAGCTGGTGCAGAAGTCGAGCTCGCTCGACCAGGCGTGCGACAAGCTCATCCAGGCGGCGAAGGACCACGGGGGCGACGACAACATCACGGTCGTGCTGGTGCGGATGGTCGAGCTGCCGTGGTACAGCAGGCTTCTCGGGGGGGGAAGTCCGAAATGGCAAAACTCTATCTGACGTTCGAGGGGCGCCCGCTGAAGGAGTTCACGCTGTCGCACGGCGCGGTCACCATCGGGCGGCTTCCCGACAACCTGGTGCAGATCGACAACCTCGCGGTCTCGGGGCACCACGCCAAGGTGTCGTGGTCGTTCGAGCGCTACGTGCTGGAGGACCTGGGGTCGACCAACGGGACGTACGTGAACGAGCAGCGCGTGGGCAAGCACGAACTGGTCGACGGCGACAAGATCCTGATCGGGAAGCACACGCTGGAATTTGCGGACGAGTGGCACGAAGACGAGCCGGCGGACGAGAAGACGCAGGTGACGGCGCCGGTGCCGCAGATGCACGCCACCGTGATGCTGGACACCAAGAAGGCGAAGGAGCTGCTGGCGCAGGCGAAGGCGTCGGCGGGCGCGGTCGCGCAGACCGAGGCAGCCGCGGCGGCGGCGCCGCAGCCGGCGGAAGCGGCGGCCGCGGGCCCGACGGGCACGGTGATGACGCCCGCGCCGCAGATCCCGGCGAAGGACCGCGTGGGGACGCTGACGGTGATCGACGGCAAGACGGACCAGAAGCAGTACACGCTGACGGGGAAGCTGACCGTGATCGGGAAGAGCGACATGGCGACCATCAAGCTGAAAGGGTGGTTCGCGCCCAACGTGGCGGCCATCATCACGCGGCGGGACACGGGGTACCAGATCGCGTCGCAGGACAAGGGCGCGAAGGTGAAGGTGTCCGGCGCCGACGTGCCTTCCGGAGGGCACCATGACCTGGCCGAGGGCGACACGGTCGAGGTCTCCGGCGTGAAGATGACGTTCACGCTCGAGGGGTAGGAACCGCTCTTGGCTCTTGGCTGTTGGCTCTTGGCGTGAAGCCGAGAGCCATTTCGCTTTTCCGACCACCGGCTACTTAGAGCCAAGAGCCAATAGCCAAGAGCGCTTTTCGGCGGTTACACTCGTTAGTTTCCTGCATTCATTCCTCCCCGGCCGAAAGGACTCATCCATGGAGATCAAGACCGTCGGCGTCATCGGCGCCGGCACGATGGGCAACGGGATCGCGCACGTGTTCGCGAAGGCGGGCTACCAGGTCGTGCTGAACGACATCGACACGAAGTTCCTCGACCGCGGGTTCGAGACCATCGGGAAGAACCTGGAGCGCGAGGTCGCGAAGTCGAAGCTCTCGGCGGCGGAGCGCGAGGCGGCGCTGGGGCGGATCGAGCGCACCACCGACCGCAAGAAGCTGTCGGGCTGCGACTTCATCGTGGAGGCGGCGACGGAGAAGTTCGAGATCAAGCGTGAGCTGTTCCGCGAGCTCGACCAGATGTGCCGGCCGGAGGTCATCCTGTCGTCGAACACGTCGTCCATCTCGATCACGAAGCTGGCGGCGCAGACCAAGCGTGCGGAGAAGGTCATCGGGATGCACTTCTTCAATCCCGTGCCGATGATGAAGCTGGTGGAGGTGATCCGGGGACTCGCGACGGCGCAGGCGACTTACGACGCGACGCGCGAGCTGGCAGTGAAGCTGGAGAAGACGCCGGTCGAGGTCAACGACGCGCCCGGATTCGTCTCGAACCGCGTGCTGATGCCGCTCTTGAACGAAGCGATGTTCGCGGTGATGGAGGGCGTGGCCACGCCGGAAGCAGTGGACGAAGTCTTCAAGCTCGGCATGGCGCATCCCATGGGGCCGCTCACGCTGGCGGATTTCATCGGGCTCGACGTGTGCCTCGACATCATGCGCGTGATGGAAGACGGCCTCGGCGACCCGAAGTACCGGCCGTGCCCGCTGCTCATCAAGATGGTGGACGCCGGCTGGCTGGGGAGGAAGAGCGGCAGAGGGTTCTACAAGTACTGACGTCCACCACAGAGACACAGAGGTTTTTGAGATCCGGTCTGCTCTGTGCCTCTGTGTCTCTGTGGTAGGTTTGGGGTTTATGACCGAACTGGAAAGAATCGCCGAGGAACTCCGCCGCGCCGCCTCGGGCGACGCCTGGCATGGGGACTCGATCGCCAAGACACTTGAGGGCGTGACGGCGGAGCAGGCCGCGGCCAAACCACTCGCCAACGCGCACTCCGTGTGGGAACTGGTCCTGCACGTCACCTACTGGCTGGACGCAATCACGCTGGCGATGAACGGGACGCCGCTGGTGCAGCACTCCGTCCCGGGGTACATGCAGATGAACTTCCCGCCGGTGAAGTCGGCCGAGGAGAAGGCGTGGGAGGAGGCGAAGGCGCGGCTGATGGAATCCGCGGGGAAGTGCGCCGCCGCGATCGCGAAGTTCGACCCCGCCAAGTTCCACAACAAGGTCCCCGGCCGGCAGTACGATTTCTCCTACGCGCTGCCCGGGATCGTCTCGCACTCCATCTACCACGCGGGGCAGATCGCGATCCTGAAGAAAGCGCTGTCCGCGAAATGATGTATTGGACGCTCTTTGATGTGTCCACCGCCAAGTCTTTGACGGCCTTGTACCTTGTCGGCATCATTGCGGCCCCGTGTGTCGTTGCCATCGCGGTCCTCGTCTATCGATCGGAAGGCCAAGAGCGAGGTTGGCGGACGGGATTCTTTCTGGTGTGGTCGATCCTGACGACCTTTCTTGTCTGGATCTATTGTGGTGGTTCTCTTTGGCAGTACTACGCCGCCAAGCGGTCATTGCGTACCGGCGATTACTCGGTCGCGGAAGGTATTGTTTCGAATTTCAAGCAAGGCGGTGACCACAAGACCGAGAGCTTCGTCCTTGGCAGCCACCATTTTGAATACGGTTGTTGTGGCGGGTCATACGAGACCTTCACGTCCGACTACAATCCGGGCGCACGCACCATCCATGACGGGGTGCGTGCCCGGATTACCTATCGCGGCGACACCATCCTGAAAGTCGAAGTGGAATAGCTTTTCCACTCCCGTTAACCACTTCGTCACTCCCAAAGAAACAGCAAAGGGGCTACTCTCGGCCCATGGCGGTGACGATCACGGTGCTGGCGAGCGGCAGCCGGGGCAATGCCACGCTGGTGGCGAGCTCGAAGACGCGCCTCCTGGTCGACGCCGGCATCTCCTGCAAAGAGACGTTCAAGCGGCTGCGCGCGCTGGGCGAAGCCCCCGAGCGGCTGGACGCCATCCTCATCTCGCACGAGCACTCGGACCACGTGTACGGCCTGCCGGTGCTGGCGCGCAAGCTGAAGGTGCCGGTCTACATGACTGGGCCGTGCAACGACGAGTGGGGGCACAGCTTCCACGACGCGGAAGAGCGGGCGCGGCAGACCAACCTGGACCGGCTGGAGCTGTTCGCCTCGGGGCGCAGCCTGCAGATCGGCGACATCGAGGTCTTCCCGTTCACCATCCCGCACGACGCGGCCGACCCGGTGGCGTTCACCTTCCGCACGGAGGGGATCAAGGTGTCGGTGGCGACCGACCTGGGGTACATGCCGCCCAACGTGAAGGAACATCTGCGCGGCTCCGACGTACTGATGGTGGAGAGCAACCACGACCTGGAGATGCTGCGGAACGGGGCGTATCCATGGTCGGTGAAGCAGCGGGTGATGAGCCGTGTGGGGCACCTGTCGAACGAGGCGTTGGCCGATTTTTTCAGCAGCAGCTATGATGGAAGTGCATCGGTCGTCATCCTGGCGCATCTATCCGAGCAGAACAACCACCCGGAGATCGCGCGCGAGGCGGCTGAGCGCGCCCTGGCTCCGCGGCGCAGCCTGCTGCACAACCGGCTGCTGCTGGCGCAGCAGGACGCACCCCTGGAGCCCGTCCGGCTCTAGCGCAGGTTTTCTGGCCGGGAGCGAGAAGCAGGGATGAGTCTGCACTGCACAGACACGGTGGTCGGCGACATCCTCGCCGGCTGGCGCTACGACATCTCCGGGATCACGCCGGAGATGCGCGGCGACTACGAGGAGCACCTCGCGACCTGCCTCTATTGCCGGCGCAAGCAGCGGCTGCATCGCACCATCGACATCGGGCTGATCGTGTTGTCGACGCTGTCGGCGGGGATGTTCCTGATCGCGTGGGGCGCGATCCGGCACTTCGACCCGCGGCACGCGCTGCTGCTGGAGATCGCCGCGCTGTCGGGCTTCGCCATCTCGGCGGCGGTGTGGCTGGCGGTGGCGCTGGCGACGCCGGCGCCGCTGGTGCTGGCGGACGTGGCGCGCACCGGAGCGCGGCGGGTGCAGGAGCGGCTGCCGGAGGAGATCCGCGACCGCCTGCCGGAGCAGATCCGGAACCTATAGAATCAGGCAGGCGCCGGCGACC
>DATIBR010000119.1 GCA_035457425.1 Terriglobales bacterium | reverse complement strand
CTACTTCTTCAGTGTGCGGATGAAAGCCACGATCTCCTTCGCCTGCTCCGGCGTCATGCCCTTGGTCGCGTAGTTGTGCGGAAACTTCGCGTGCCCCTCGGCCGTCAGGATCGCCTTCGCCAGCTGGTCGTCCGACATCTTCTGCACGTCGGCGGAACTGAACGCCGGCGCTCCCATCTTTGCCCCGGCGGTCGACGGGTTCCCGTCCGCGCCATGGCAGCTCTGGCAGCTCTTGGTGTAGGTGGCCGGTGGCCCGCCTGCGAACGCGCCGCAGGATAATGCGAGGATGATTACGAGTGCTGCAATGATTCTCATGAGCTGGCTCCTTGCGCATCTCTGCGCATAGCCAGCATCGCTCTGCCGTGCACGCGCCGGTATGACACCCCGCACAAACTGATGTGAGATGCAGCACAGGCCTAACGCCCGTGTTTTCACGATGTTGTGGATGGGTTGCTTGCCGACGTCGCCTAGAACTGCGCCAGCTCGCTCATCGCGCGATAGAGATCTTCCGCCTGGGGCAGGATCTCGTCCTCCAGCGTCGGCTGGTAGGCGACGAAGGTGTCTTCCGCGGCCACGCGCTTCACCGGCGCGTCCAGCTCCTCGAACAGTTCGTCCGCGATGCGCGCCGCAATCTCGGCGCCGTAGCCGAAGCTGAGGACGTCTTCGTGCGCCACGAGCACGCGGTTCGTCTTGCGGACCGACGCCGCGACCGCCTCCCAGTCGTACGGGCTGAGCGTCCGCAGGTCGAGCAGCTCGACCGAGACGCCTTCCTCGCGCTCGATCTTCTGCGCCGCCTGCAGCGCGCGCGGCACCACCGCGCCGTAGGTGATGACCGTCAGGTCGGTGCCTTCCTTCCACACCCGTGCCTTGCCGAACGGGATCATGAAGTCCGGCCCCGGATACGGCGCGCGCCCGAACGGCTCGCGGTACAGCCGCTTGTGCTCCAGGAACATCACCGGGTCGTCGCACCGGATGGCGGTGCGCAGCAGCCCGTTGGCGTCGAGCGCGTTCGACGGATACACCACGCGCAGCCCCGGGATGTGCGTGAACAGCACTTCGCCGCACTGCGAGTGATAGATGGCGCCGCCGGTCAGGTAGCCGCCGATGGCCACGCGGATCACCGCCGGCGACGAGAAGTTCCCGTTCGAGCGCCAGCGGATCAGCGGCAGCTCGTTGCGCAGCTGCTGCATCGCCGGCCAGATGTAATCGAAGAACTGGATCTCCGGGACCGGCTTCAGCCCGCGCGTCGCCATGCCGACCGCGCGCCCCACGATGTTCGCCTCCGCCAGCGGCGAATTGAACACGCGGTCGCAGCCGTACTCGACCTGCAGCCCCGCCGTCAGCTTGAAGACCCCGCCCTTCCCTTTCACCTGCTTCTGCTTGAGGTACTCCTCGCGCGAGCAATCGGCCACGTCCTCGCCAAACACCACGATGCGCGCGTCGCGCCGCATCTCGTCCTTCAGGCAGGCGTTGATGAGGTCGGCCATCGTCTTGTCGCCGCCCTCGGTGGCCGGCTTGGTCTCGAACGCTGCCGACGCCGGGTCGAGGTCCGCCGAGTAGATGTGCTGCTTCCACGAGCCGGACTCGGGCAGCGCGGCTTCCAGCGCGCGGTCCGTCGCGTCCTGGATCGCCTCGTCCACTTCCTTCTCGAGCGCGTTGATGCCGGGCTCGTCGAGCACGTTCTCGCGGATGAGGAACATCTGCATGCGCGTGATGGGGTCGCGCGCCGCGTCTTTCTGGCGCTCCGCCTCCGGCCGGTAGAGCCGCTCATCGTCCGAGAGCGAGTGCGAATACGGCCGGATCACGCTGCCGTGGACGAACGCCGGCCCCTTGCCCGCGCGGATGTGCTCCACCGCCTTCGCGAGCACCGCGTAGCTGGCGACCGGGTCTGTGCCGTCGCAGTCGCCGAAGAAGAAGTTCGGAAACTTGGAGACCAGCGTCGAGATGTTCCCGCCCGCGGTCTGCACTTCCACTGGCACCGAGATGGCGTAGCCATTGTCCTCCACCAGGAACAGCACCGGCAGCTTCAGGTTCGCCGCCGAGTTCATCGCCTCCCAGAACTCGCCCTGCGAGGTCGTGCCCTCGCCGCACGAGACGTACACCACCTCGTCGCCGTGGCACACCACGTCCTTGAACTGCCGGTAGTCGCCTTCGGCCTTCTTCGCGGACTCCGGATGCGCCGCGAAGTAGCGCCCCGCTTCGGCACAGCCCACCGCCTGCAGGAACTGCGTCCCGGTGGGCGAGGACTGCGTCACGATGTTGAGCTTCTTGTGCCCCCAGTGGGAGGGCATCTGGCGGCCGCCGGAGTTGGGATCGTCGGCGGCGCCCACCGCTTCGAGCAACTGCTCGTAGGGCGTCATGCCCAGCGCGAGGCACAGCGCGCGGTCGCGATAATAAGGATAGAACCAGTCGTAGCCCGGCCGCAGCGCGGCGGCCGCTGCCACCAGCAGCGCCTCGTGCCCCGCGCCCGAGATCTGGAAGAAGATCTTCTGCTGCCGCTTCAGCAGGATCTCGCGGTCGTCGAGCTTCCGCGACATGTACATGGTGCGGTACATGTCGGTCAGCTGCCGCTTGCTGAGCCCCTGCCAGTTCCGCTCGGCCTTCGCCGGCTCTGTTTTCGGAGCAGATTTTGGCTCGACTTTGGTGGTCGCCATCCGTGTCCTTGGACGAGTAGTAGAACGGGCTTGAAGCGCTATTGTAAACGGTGTCGCCCGATATACTGAACGGTTCCGTGCGATGATCCGCGTCCACCGCCCCATCCCGGCCGAGAACATCAGGCTCGTCGTCTTCGACCTCGACGGCACCCTGGTCGACTCGCGCCTCGACCTCGCCAACTCGGTCAACGCCATGCTCAAGCACTACGGCAAGTCCGAGCTCCCCTGCGACGTCATCGCCAGCTACATCGGCGACGGCGCGCCCATGCTCGTCCGCCGCGCGCTCGGCGACCCCGACGACGAGAAGTTCGTCGAACAGGCACTGCTCTACTTCCTCGCCTGGTACAAGGAGCACAAGCTCGACCACACCTACGTCTACGACGGCGTGAAGCCCGCGCTCGAAGCGATCGCGCGCTCCGCCAACGGCACGCCGCGCACGATGGCCGTGCTCACCAACAAGCCGGTTCGCCCCTCGCAGGCCATCGTCGACGCCCTCGGCCTCGGCGGCTTCTTCGCGCAGGTCTACGGCGGCAACAGTTTCCACACCAAGAAGCCCGACCCGCACGGCGCCCTCGTGCTGCTCGATGAGAACCGCGTCCGCGCCGACGAAGCCGTCATGGTCGGCGATTCCGACAACGACGTGCTCACCGCCCGCAACGCCGGCATGTACTCCATCGGCCTGACCTACGGCCTCGCGCCGGACTCGCTCAAGGCCGTCCCGCCCGACGTGCTGGTCGATACGCCTTCTGAATTAGCCCAAGTGCTGACAGCAAAGTGATTGTCATTTCGAGCGAGCCCGCCGCGGCGGGCGAGTTGAGAAGCCTTGCGTTTCCCTGCTCTTCCACTAAACTGCCCTGAAATCATTGTTGTTTCGAGCGAGTGAAGCGTCCGCTTGCGGACGCTTCGCGAGTCGAGAAACCTTGCGTTCATGAGGCGCCGCTTCGAGGACTACCGCTTCTTCGTCTACATGCTCGGCAGCAGCTCGCGCCGCGCCATCTATGTCGGCTTCACCTCAGAGTTCCGCAAACGCATCTGGCAACACAAGAACCACGAGTTGGAAGGCTTTACCGACCGTTATAACGTCATCCGCTTGCTCTGGTACGAACGCTACCAATACGCGGCCAACGCCATCGCGCGCGAGAAGCAGATCAAGCGCTGGAGCCGCAAGAAGAAGATCTGGCTCATCGAGCAGATGAATCCTGGCTGGAAGGACCTCGCCGCGGACTGGTTCCCTGAAGCACAAGCTCCCTCGACTCGGCTCGGTCCCGCGCAGCGGGACCGAGCACTCGCTCGGGATGACAATGCTTAAGGGGCGGGCACTCATCCTGCGCGGCAAGCGCGCTGCTCGCGGCGCCACCGGCGACGACTTCACGGCCGCCGAGCTGCGCTTCCTGCGCTCGCTGAAAGACCCCTGCGGCATCCAGCGCTACCTCGATTCGCTTCCCTACCACCTCGCCGGCACCGCCTGGTCGCCGCGCCTGGTGATGCAGCACGGCACCGCGCACTGTCTCGAGGGCGCGGTCTTCGCCGCCGCCGCGCTCCGCGCGCTCGGCTACCCTCCGCTCATCTTCGACATGGAAGCGCATCACGACACCGACCACGTCATGGCCATCTACCAGGTCCGCGGACACTGGGGCGCCATCGCCAAATCCAACTTCACCGGCTGCCACGGGCGCGATCCCGTCTACCGCTCGCTGCGCGAACTGGCCATGAGTTACTTCAACCTCTATTTCAATCTCCGCCGCGAACGCTCCCTGCGTACCTTCTCGCGCCCCGTCAACCTCGCCCGCTTCGACCGCCGCCGCTGGATGACCCACCCCAAGGACGTCTGGTTCATCGCCGAGCACCTCTGCGAGATCCCCCACACCCGCCTCCTGAAACCGGGTATGGCCCGCCGCCTCAGCCGGGTCGGCGACCGCCTCTTTGCCGCTGAATTGACAGGACATAGGTCGCACTAGGCTCCCCACCCGGTTAGCCCTGAACATCGCTTTGTGACCCCGGTCACAGCCGCTCCCGCGCTCCCGCCCGAAAATCACAACGTACCGAGGGCAGGCATGTTCCCTATCGTCGAAGCCAGGACGCTCGCGCCTGATATCCGGCAGCTCACCATCTTCGCGCCGCGCATCGCGCGCCGGCAGAAGCCCGGCCAGTTCGTCATCGTGCGCGTGCACGAACGCGGCGAGCGCATCCCGCTCACCATCGCGGCCGCCGACCCGCTCGAAGGCCACATCACCATCATCGTGCAGGCGGTCGGCAAGACCACCGCGCTACTCAACCTGCTGCGCGCGGGCGACGCCCTGCTCGACGTCGTCGGCCCGCTCGGCAAGCCCAGCGAGATGGAGAACTTCGGCACCGCGGTCGTCATCGGCGGCGGCGTCGGGACCGCCATCGCCTTCCCCACCGCCAAGGCGCTCAAGCAGGCCGGCAACCACGTCATCTTCATCCTGGGCGCGCGCAACAAGGAACTGCTGCTGCTCGAGAACGAGATCCGCGCTGTCGCCGACGAGCTCATCGTCATGACCGACGACGGCTCGTACGGCACGAAGGGCTTCGTCACCGACGCGCTCAAGAAGCTGCTCGACGAAGGCCAGAAGATCGACCACGTCCTCGCCATCGGCCCCATCCCCATGATGAAGGCGGTCGCCGGCGTCACGCGCCCGCTCATGATCAAGACCGTCGTCAGCCTGAACTCCATCATGGTCGACGGCACCGGCATGTGCGGCGGCTGCCGCGTCGGCATCGACGGCGACAGCCAGTTCGCCTGCGTCGACGGCCCCGAGTTCGACGCCCACCAGGTCGACTTCGACTTGCTCACGCGCCGCAACCGCGCCTACCGCGAACTCGAGGTCAGCTCCATGGCCGACTTCACCGATGACCCCATGCCCGACATCGAGCTGATGCGCGCCGCCGGACAGCTCGGCGCCGGCGACCTCGAACCCATCCCGGCGCGCCTGCGGAGTGTCGCGCGATGAGCCAGAAGCCGCTTCCCGACCACAATCCGCTGCCGATGAAAGAGCGCATGAAGCTGGACCGCCAGCGCATGCCTGAGCGCCCGCCGGAAGAGCGCGCCAAGTGCTTCCAGGAAGTGAACCTCGGCTTCGGCGAGGACCTCGCCAAGCAGGAGTCGCTGCGCTGCCTCTCCTGCCAGAAGCCCACCTGCGTCACCGCCTGCCCCGTCAGCGTGAAGGTGAAGGACTTCATCGACCTCATCCTCGCCGGCGACTACCTCGGCGCCGCCGCCAAGATCCGCGAAGACAACGTGCTCCCCGGCGTGACCGGCCGCGTCTGCCCGCAGGAAGACCAGTGCGAGGGCGGCTGCACCGTCGGGAAGAAGAAGGAACCGGTCGGCATCGGCTACCTCGAGCGCTTCGTCGCCGACTGGGAGCAACGCTCCGGGGTCATCGGCTTGCCCGAGCGCGCGCCCGCGACTGGCAAGAAGGTCGCCATCATCGGCTCCGGCCCCGCCGGCCTGAGCTGCGCCGGCGACCTCATCCAGCGCGGACACCAGGTGCGCGTCTTCGAGGCCCTGCACGACCTCGGCGGCGTGCTCGCTTACGGCATCCCCGAGTTCCGCCTGCCGCGCTCCATCGTCAAGCAAGAGATCGAGAACATGAAGAAGATGGGCGTGGAGTTCGAGACCGACTGCGTCGTCGGACGCACCGTCACCATCGACGAGCTCTTCCACGACGAAGGCTACTCGGCCGTGTTCGTCGCCACCGGCGCCGGCCTGCCGCAGTTCATGAAGATCCCGGGCGAGAACCTGAACGGCGTCTACTCGGCCAACGAGTTCCTCACGCGCGTGAACCTGATGCGCGCCTACCGCTTCCCCGAGTACGACGAACCGGTCTACAACTGCAAGGACCAGGACGTCGCCGTCATCGGCGGCGGCAACACCGCCATGGACGCGGCGCGCGTCTCCCTCCGCCTGGGCGCGAAGAACGTCTATCTCATCTACCGCCGCAGCGAAAAAGAGATGCCGGCGCGCATCGAGGAAGTCCACCACGCCAAGGACGAGGGCATCCAGATCCTCGCGCTCAACAACCCCGTCGCCTACCTCGGCGAGGAGCGCGTCACCGCGGTGCGCGTGCAGAAGCAGGAACTGGGCGAGCCCGACGCCTCCGGCCGCCGCCGCCCCATCCCCATCCCGGGTTCCGAGTACGAGATCCCGGTCAGCGTGGTCATCATCGCCGTCGGGACGACCGCGAACCCGCTGGTGCAGGCGACCACGCCCGGCTTGCAGACCAACAAGAAGAACTACATCGTCGCCGACCCGGAGACGCTGCGCACCTCACGGGAAGGCGTCTTCGCCGGCGGCGACATCGTCACCGGCGCCGCCACCGTCATCCTCGCCATGGGCGCCGGCCGCAAAGCCGCAGCATCCATCCACGATTGGCTGACCACCGGCGTCTGGAAACCCGGCAACGGCCAGCCCGCTGCGCCCCTTGCCGCCACCGCGGACTAGCTCCAACGAAGCTGTCGTCCAGCCGCCCTCGGCCGGGCCTCGGTGCCGTCCGCTCAAGCGGACTCTTCTCTCATTCGTCCCTTTTCCCAGCGCTCACGTGCTGGGCTAGCGGATCCCGTCCTTCGGACTGGCACTTGTTGGCGTCCAACGGTCGGTCCCTGGCCGAGAACGCCGGCACCAAGCAGGCTACAGTCCCGCGCAGCGGGACGTCATTCGTTAGCCCAGGGCGTAAGCCCCGGGGACGACTGCAAGCGTTGGATTCAGTCCCGCGCAGCGGGACGTCATTCGTTAGCCCAGGGCGCAAGCCCTGGGACGACTGCAAGCGTTGGATTCAGAGTCGGCTTCAGCCGACGGCACGGAAACGAACCTCACTGTCCCAGCAGCACGCTGATCGTTCCCTGCTCGAAGTCCGGCAGCACCAGGTCCATCTTCCCGTCCCGGTTCAAGTCTGCGGTCGCGATGTCCCACTGCCCGCCGCGGTAATTGGCGTTCAACCGGAACCCGCCCTTGCCGTCGCCCAGGAACACGTACGCGCCGTGGCCGGTCGCGAAGGCGATGTCCAGGTTGCCGTCGCGATCGAAGTCGGTGGCCACCGCATGTGCGGGACGCTCACCCACATCCAGCCACTCGGTCTTCGAGAACCGCCCCTCCGAGTCGCTCAGCAATACCGCGACCTCCGAGATGTCGTCGTGCATGACGATGATGTCGTTATGCCCGTTGTGGTCGAAGTCGGCGACCACCACGAAGTACGGCCGCTCCCGCACCGGGATGGTCTGCGCCACGGTGAACCCGCCCTTCCCGTCGCCGCGCGCGATCACCACTGCGTTCCCCAGCAGGTCCGGCGCGACAATATCCATCTTGCCGTCGCCGTCGAGGTCCACCACCTTGTGCGGATAGAACCCGCGCCCAAGCTGGAACGGCGACCCCGCCGCCGGCTTGAATCTGCCCTTGCCGTCGTTGAGCAGCACCGCGATCAAGCCCGTCTCCTGGTGGCCGAAGGTGATGTCGGGGGCGCCGTCGCCGTTCACGTCGCGCGCGAACAGGCCATGGTTGTGCGGCTTGCCCTTTGCAAACGCGACGAACGGCGAATGCGGCGCCGCACGGAACTCGCCCCTGCCATCCCCCAGCAACACGCTCACCGAGTTGCTGTCGTGATTGCTGGCGGCGATATCGATGTCGCCGTCGGCGGTGAAGTCGGTCGCCGCCACCAGGTGCGGCGCCGGTTTCAGCTGCTGCAATCTCGCCGGCTGGAAACCGCCACGTCCGTCCGCGAGCAGCAGTCCCAGGCCGTCCTGGCTCGCGAACACGATGTCCGCCCAGCCGTTCCCGTCGACATCCGCGAGCGCCACGTTGCCGACTTGCGCCCCGGCCGCGAGTGGCGAGCCCGGCGCCGGATGGAACAACGGCCTGTTCTGCGCTTCGGGCTGCTGTTGGCTGGAACACGTCAGCAGCGTCATCATCGCGATCGGCAGCAACAGCAGCAGGGACTTGGGTGAGCGTCGCATAAGTCTCTCCTTACAAGATGTAGGACGCGCGGCCGGCCGGTGGGTGAGCCTCGGGGAGGCCCGGAAAGGCGTGCCGTATAATAAAGGATTCTCCGGCATGCGATTTTCGCGCCTGAGAGTGCTTGCGGCGAGATGCCGGCGAGGCCCGTGCGGCCGCCGAGCCGGCTGTCCTGGGGCAGAATCGGCCAAGGCGGCGGAACGCTGCATAGCGGTTTTCGAAAATAATGGACTTCAAACTCCAATCCGATTACCAGCCGCAAGGCGACCAGGGGCGCGCCATCGAGCAGCTCGTCCGCGGCCTCGCCGACGGCGAGAAGCACCAGGTGCTGCTCGGCGTCACCGGCTCGGGCAAGACCTTCACGATGGCCAAGATCATCGAGCAGGTGCGCAAGCCCGCGCTCGTCCTCGCCCACAACAAGACGCTCGCCGCCCAGCTCTACCACGAATTCAAGTCGTTCTTCCCCTCGAACGCGGTCGAGTACTTTGTCTCCTACTACGACTACTACCAGCCGGAAGCCTACATTCCCGCCGGCGACGTCTACATCGAGAAGGAAGCCACCATCAACGACGAGCTCGACAAGCTGCGCCTCTCCGCCACGCGCTCGCTCTTCGAGCGCCGCGACTGCGTCATCGTCGCCTCCGTCAGCTGCATCTACGGCCTCGGCTCCCCCGAGGCCTACTACGGCATGCTGCTCTTCCTCGAGAAGGGCCAGAAGATCAAGCGCGAGGACATCACCCGCAAACTGGTCGAGATCCTCTACGAACGCAACGACTCGGACTTCCGCCGCGGCACCTTCCGCGTCCGCGGCGACGTCATCGAGGTCTATCCCACCTACGACGACAACGCCTACCGCATCGAGCTGTGGGGCGACGAGGTCGAATCGCTCTCGCAGATCGATCCGCTCTTCGGCACCGTCAAGCACCGCTACGTCCGCCTGCCCATCTACCCCAAGACGCACTACGTGATGTCGCCCGAAACCAAGGGCAAGGCCATCGTCTCCATCCGCGAGGAGCTGGCGTGGTGGGAGAAAGAACTGGAGAAGCAGGGGCGCCTGGTCGAGTCGCAGCGCGTCCACCAGCGCACCATGTTCGACCTGGAGATGATCAAGTCGGTCGGCTACTGCCACGGCATCGAGAACTACTCGCGCCACTTCTCCGGCCGCCTGCCCGGCGAGGCGCCGCCCACACTGCTCGACTACGTCCCGCGCGACTACCTGCTCTTCATCGACGAATCGCACCAGACCATCCCGCAGCTCCACGGCATGTACCACGGCGACCGTTCGCGGAAAGAAACGCTGGTCGAGTACGGCTTCCGCATGCCGAGCGCCATGGACAACCGCCCGCTGACCTTTGAAGAGTTCGAGCATCGCGTGAACCAGGCCGTGTATGTCTCTGCAACGCCAGGGCCTTATGAGCTCACGAAATCGGCGGGCGTGGTGGTCGAACAGATCATCCGGCCCACCGGCCTGATCGATCCCGAAGTCGAAGTCCGCCCGGTGAAGGGCCAGATCGACGACCTGCTGCACGAGATCCGCGCGCGCGTGGAAAAGGGCGAGCGCGTCCTCGTCACCACGCTTACCAAGCGCATGGCCGAGGACCTGGCCGAGTACTACGCCGAGGCCGGCGTGCGCTGCCGCTATATGCACTCCGAGATCGAGACGCTGGAGCGCATCAAGATCCTGCGCGACCTGCGCAAGGGCGAGTTCGACGTCCTCATCGGCATCAACCTGCTGCGCGAGGGCCTCGACCTGCCCGAGGTCTCGCTCGTCGCCATCCTCGACGCCGACAAGGAAGGCTTCCTGCGCTCCGGCGGCTCGCTCATCCAGACCATCGGCCGCTGCGCGCGCAACCTCAACGGCCGCGCCATCCTCTACGCCGACCGCGAGACCGATTCGATGAAGAAGGCCATCGGCGAGACCTACCGCCGCCGCGCCATCCAGCAGACCTACAACGTGGAGCACGGCATCACGCCGGAATCCATCGTGCGCCCGGTGGAGATGTCGCTCGCTGCCATCGTCGAAGCGGATTATGTCGACATGACTTCCGCCGCCGACGACATGCCCGAGTTCCGCTCGCAGGAAGAGCTCGACGCCTACATCGCGAAGCTCGAGGCCGAGATGCGCGAGGCCGCCAAGCGCTTCGAGTTCGAGAAAGCCGCCAAGCTGCGCGACACCATCCGCGACCTCCGGACCAAGGAGTTCCTCTTCGCATGATTCAACGCAGAGGCGCAAAGAACGCGGAGAAAGAAGGTCAAACAACCTCTGCGAACTCTGCGCCTCTGCGTTGAACAAGAAGCCTGATGAAACAGAAACGCCGCGAGCTGGTTAGCCCGCGGCGCTGTTTTCCGTCTACCCTCCCCCAAGGTTCAACGGAAACTTGCAAACTCTTGGGTGCGCGCCGGCGACTCGCCGGCGCTCACCCTTATTCCGACTCCTGCAGCGTCTTCACGTGCGCTTCCAGCGCCCGCGAGTACTCGCGCTCGGCCTGCAGCTCGCTCTGCAGCTTCTTCACCAGGCCTTCCAGGCGCAGGATCTCGAGCTTCATCTTGGTGGCGTCCATGGTGTGGCCCGCGGCCGCGGGACGCGCGGGCGCTGCCGGCGGCGCCGGCGCGGGCGCCGCAGCTGCCGCCACCGGAGCAGGTGCCGGCGCAGCCGCCTGCCGGTGCACGGCGGGCGCGGGCGCGACGAACGGGACCGGTGCGGGCCGCGGCGCAGCCGCCGGCCGCGCCGGCGGCGCACCGGCTGCCGCGAAGATGCTGCTGAGCGCGGCGCTCGCCGCCTCCGGCGCCGCCCCCGCCGCGATGGGTGTTCCGGGATGCAGCAGGTGCTTCACGCGCGTGATCAGGTCTTGCGGCTGGAACGGCTTGCGGATCAGCTCGTCCGCCTTCACCGCGAAAGCTTTTTCGGCGACCGCCCGGTTCACCACGCCCGACATCAGGATGACCGGCGTCTTCCCCAGCACCGGGTGCTGCTTGATGTACTGGCACACTTCGTAGCCGTCCTTGTCGGGCATGATGACGTCGCTGATGACGACGTCCGGCCGCTCCTGCTCGATCAGCGCGAGCGCCGAGGCGGCGTCGGTGCAGGCCACCACGTTGATGTTCTCGCGGCGGAACGCGATCTTGATGACCTCGCGCATCGTCGCCGAGTCGTCGATGAAGTACACCGTGGGGGCTCCGGGTTGCGCCACCTGGCTCATTGCAGTTCTCCTTCGGCCGCGCCGTGCTCGCTCTCGTCGATCTCACGCAGCGCGTCGAGCATCAGCTCCGTGGCCGAGCGCAGGACGGTCCGGGTCGCGGCGGTCGCGCCCGGCACGAACTTGTAGACTCCGACTTCGCTGTTGTTGCAGTTCTTCACGATGTGGACCACGGCGTCGTCGCCGATCATGTCGCCCGCTTCGGCGTGCGACACGTCGCCGCCGTCGAAGAAGATGATCCCGTCGAGCGTGCCGGCGTTCACGTGCAGCGCGCCGGTCTGCCGCGAGTGCGTGAGCATCTGCACCACGCCCGGCAGGTCGAGGTGCGAGAGCGATCCGCTCAGCGCGGTCTCCGTGGTGGTCAGCATCTGCGTCGGCTGGAAGCCTTCTTCGTGCGAGCGCAGGAAACTGCGCACGTGCGACGCGATCGATTCCGGACCCACGCGCCGGTCGATGTAGTCGTCGCAGCCCGCGCGGAACGCCTCCATCAGCGCCTGGTCGCCGCCGTCGCCCACTGCGATGATCGGGATGTGCGCCGTCTTGATGTCGGCGTGCAGGATCTTCGGCAGGTCGAACGCGCCCATCTCGCGCAGGTTCGTCGCGCACAGGATGGCCGCCGGCGTGTCCCACTCCAGCGAGGTCAGCGCGAACGCCGAGGCGGTCGCGTGGTTCACCTCGTAGCCTTCTTTCTTCAGCGCGTCCGCCAGCCGCTTGGCGAAGAACACGTTCGCGTCGATCACCAGGATCTTGGGCGCCATCGTCGCCTGGGTGGGGGCGTTCATGCCGCGGCCTCCGTCCCGATCAGGCGTTCCAGCTCGATCACTTCCACGATCTCGTTCTCGAACGACAGCAGTCCGATCACGTACTTCGGCAGCTTGCCCGCCGGCGGCAGCAGTTCGGTGGTGGCCAGTTCGCACTCGCCGGTCACCGGGATGGCGGTCCACTCGCTGGCGCCGGCGAACTTGCGCGTGGCGATGAGGAAGAACTTGCGCGCGGGGGCGTCCGGCCCGACGAGCACCGGCGCCACGTCGCACACCGGCACGATGTGGCCGCGGCGGATCAGCACGCCGGTCAGCAGCTTCGACGTGTGCGGGAAGCTCTGCTCGCGGTCCGGACGAGCGAGCTCCGTGACCACAGCCGCCGGCAGCGCGAAGCGCTTCTTGCCGATGGGGAAGAGCACGAACGAGTTGGGCTTGGCGGTCATGCGGTGGCGGCGCCCTTCCCTTTCGCGGCCGCCTCGGCGCCCGTCACGGCCGCCTGCAGCACGGTGAACTCCGGTTTCGACATGAACGCGGCCGGGTCGACGACCGGCACCACGCGCTCCTGGATCATCGCGATGCCGCGGTACCACTGGCGCTCCTCGCCCGCGAACGCGCGCGGCAGCGCGTGCAGCGACGTGATCTCGGTGATGCGCTCGGTGTGGTCCACCAACACCGCCGCCGCCGACTCGCGCAGCACCAGCAGCCGCGTCGCTTTCGACGGGAACAGCCGGAAGTGCAGGTTCGAATCCACCACGAAATACCTCTTCCGGTCGCGCTCCAGCAGGTGCTTGAACTTTGCCAGCCGCGCGGTCGCGACTCCCGCCGGCAGCGGCCTCAATCCATCCGTATTGCGAATCTCTTCCACCGCCTGCGCCGCGATGGCGAAGGTGTAGTTGCCGACGGCGAACAGGATGACCGCTTCGTGCCGGCCGCGCGGCTTCTTCTCCACGCGCTTCACAGCGCACCCACCTTGGCGGCGCCGAACACGTAGAGCACCCGCTTCTCGATGGCGTGGAACACGTTGTCGATCGGGAGGATCTGGTCGACCGCCCCGGTCTTGATGGCTTCCGCGGGCATGCCGAAGATGATGGACGTCGCTTCGTCCTGCGCGATGACGTGGCCGCCCGCGTCCTTCACGAGCGTCGCGCCGCGCGCCGCGTCATTGCCCATGCCGGTCAGCACCACGCCGATCGACATCGGCCCGGCGAACTGCGCCACCGTCTCCAGCGTCACGTCCGCGCACGGGCGGTAGCCCGAGATGCGCGGGCCGTCGTCGAGCGTGATGCGCCCCGTCTGCGTGACGCGCAGGTGGTGCGAGCCCGGGCAGACGTAGAGCACGCTCGGCTGCAGCAATTCCCCCTGCTCCGCTTCCTTCACCTTGATCTGGGCGATCTCCGCCAGCTGCTGGGAGAACTGCGAGGTGAAGTTCCCCGGCATGTGCTGCACCAGGATCACCGCGCCTGCAAACCCCGCCGGGAAGCGCGGGATGAAGTTCATCAGCGTCTGCGGCCCGCCGGTGGAGGCCGCCAGCACCACGACCGGGAACTTGCCGTTGGTGCGCGACAGGTTGGGAGCGGCGGAGGGCGCGGGCCGGGTGCTCGCCGGAGCCGCGGCGGCCACCGCGATCGGCTTCGGCGCCGGCTCGGTGCGCGGCGCCGAGCTCGCGATCTCGCTCTGCAGCTTCGAGCGCACCGCCGTGCGGACGACGCGCACTTTCGCCGCGAGCTTCAGCTTGCGCACCAGCTCCTCGCGCACCGTGTTCATGTCGAGGTCGATGCCGCTCGAGGGCTTGGCGACGAAGTCGATGGCGCCCAGTTCCAGCGCCTTGAGCGTGATGTCGGCGCCGTCGCGCGATTCCGAGCTCACGATCACGATCGGCTTGGGGTTCTTCGACATGATGACTTCCGTCGCCTGCAAGCCGTCGACGTGCGGCATGTTGATGTCCATCGTGATCACGTCGGGCATGAGCTGCTCGACCTTGTCGACTGCGTCCTTGCCGTCGCGCGCCTCGCCGCACACCTCCAGCGCCGGGTCCGCGCTCACGATGCTCTGCAGCACCTTGCGCATGAACGCCGAGTCGTCCACGATCAACACCCGGATTCGCTTGCCGTCAAACGCCATCGCCTAACTCGTGGCCGCCGCTTTCGCCTGCGTACCGGCCGCGCCGATCAACTGCGCCACCTCCGCCAGGAACTGGTCTTCCTGCACCGGCTTGGTGAGGAAGGCCGCCGCGCCTTCGTGCATCGCCCTATCTTTGTGCTTCGCGCCCGCCCGCGAAGTGACCACCATCACCGGGATGTGGCGCGTCTCCGGCGATTGCCGCAGGTGGGCGATCAGTTCGTATCCGTTCGTACGAGGCATCTCGAGATCGGTCACCACCAGATCGCAGCGAGTCTGGGTGACGATCTCGAGAGCCTCGAGTCCATCGGACGCAAGTTTCACGCGGTAGCCTGCCTTCTCGAGCATGCGACCCACGAATTTGCGTACGCTGATGGAATCGTCGGCGAGTACCACCACTTTTTCCGGCGCCACCTCGTCGATGGCGGCGGCCGGGATCTCTCCCTTGGCGACCGCGGCCGCGCCCGGCGCGAAGATGCGCGCCGCGACCGGCGACGCCATCAGCGGGCGCCGCTCCACCGCCTCGCCCGCGACCAGCCGGTTCACGTCCACCAGCAGGATCAGGCTGCCGTCCGGCGCGATGGTCGCGCCCGGGAACATCTTCATGTTCCGCAGGTACTCGCCCAGGTTCTTGATCACGATCTCGTCTTTGCGGAGCACCTCTTCCACCACGATGCCGACCTGGCGCGCAGCCACGTTCACCAGCACCAGCCGGTAGAAGCCGTTCACCGGCTCGACCTCGGGCAGGCCGAGCTGCGCATCCAGCCGCACGATCTCGGTCACCACGTCGCGCACCTTGGTCAGCAGCTTGCCGCCGACTTCCTCGATCTCGTCGGCGCGCAGCCGCCGGATCTCCTCGACGAACGCCAGGGGCAGCGCGAAGGTGTGCTCGCCGCAGCGCACGAACAGCGCCTGCGAGATGATGAGCGTCAGCGGGACCTTCAAGGTGAAGCGCGTCCCGTGGCCCTTCTGTGTCTCCACCTCGATCTCGCCGTTGAGCGCGCTTAGGTTGGCCTTCACCACGTCGAGCCCGACCCCGCGGCCGGCCAGCTCCGTCTTGCGCGGCGCCGTCGAGAAGCCCGGGTGGAAGAGCAGGTCGGTCAGGTCGCGCTCGCTGAGCCGCTCGGCGTCTTCTTGGCTGACGAGTCCGGCTTCGACCGCGGTCGCGCGCACGCGGTCGTAGTCGATGCCGCGCCCGTCGTCCTCGACCTCGATGTAGATATGGTTGCCGCGATGGTAGGCCCGCACCGCGATGTTGCCGTGGTCAGGCTTGCCGGCCGCGTAGCGGTCGTCGTGCTTCTCGATGCCGTGCGCCACCGAGTTCCGCACCAGGTGCACCAGCGGGTCGGAGATCTGCTGGATGATGTTGTTGTCGAGTTCGGTCTCGGCGCCGGCGAGCGCCAGCTCCACCTGCTTGTTCGACGCCTTCGCGGCGTCGCGCACCGTGCGGGAGATGCGGGTGTACAGGTTCCCGATCGGCACCATGCGCGCCTGCGTGATCTCGTCCTGCAGCCGGTGCGCCAGCTTGGTGAACTCGTCGATGTCGGAATCCACGCGGCGCACGAAGCCGTCGAGCTGCGTCAGCACCTCGGTGATGTCAGCGGAGATCTCGGAGAGCGACCGCGACAGGATGTTGAAGTCGTCGTAGCGGTCCATCTCCAGCTCGCTGAACTCGGCGAGCGACGAATCGTAGGAGTGTGTGTAGCTCGAGTAGCCGCCGCGGTACGGCGATTCGAACGTGATCCCCTTCTCCGCCTTCGGCCTCGTCTGCAAGGTCGAGAGCTGCGAGAACTCGTGCTTCTCGGTGAACTCCGACACCTTGTCGGACATACGTGCCTTCGAGAAATTCAGCACGTCGGCCAGCTTCTCCAGCTCGGCGACGCGGCCCAGCATGCGGGTGCGGTTGATGACCAGTTCGCCGACCGCGTTCATCATGCGGTCCAGCCGCTCCAGCGCGATGCGCACCGACTTCGACTGCGGCATCGCCACGGGCTCGCGCCGCAGGACGGTCTCTTCCTCGTCCTTTGCCTCCGCGGCTGGCGCTGCCGGCGCCAGCTCCCGCCGCGCGGGCTCGATGTGCATCGGCGCCGCGACTTCAGGAAGCGTCTCGGCAACGGGCGCCGGCTCCGCCAGCTGCTCCGCCGGCGCGATCTCCACCGGCTGCACCGCCGGCGCGGGCGCGCCCTCTTCCTCTTCTTCCGGCGCAAGCCGCCCGATGCGCAGCATCAGCGTCCGGAACGTCGCCTGCATCGTCAGCTCGTCCGGCCACTGGCGATAGAGGAACTTCTTCAGGACATCGACCGACTCGAGGCAGAGGTCCACGATCTCGGCCGAGGGCTTCAGCTGCCCGTCGCGCAGGCGGCCGACCAGGTCCTCGGCGCGGTGCGCCACGCGCGAGATGCGCAGCAGCCCGACTTGCGCTGCCGCGCCTTTGATGGTGTGCATCGCGCGGAACAGCCGGTTGATGTCTTCCGGATTCGGGTTCGCCTCGAGCGCCAGCAGGCACTCGGTCACCACTTGCAGGTGCTCTTCGGCTTCCGGCACGAAGAACTCGAGGATCTCGTCGTGCACCTCTCCGTCCTGCGGCAGTTCGGTGATGGCGACCGGCGCGGCCTCTTCCGGCGCGGTCTCCATCGCGCTCGCGACCTCGTCCACGTACGCCGCCTCTTCCCGCACCGCCTCCGGCGCCTGGAACGCGAACGGGTACTTCTGCTTGAACGCCGCGATGTCCTCGCCCGCCTCCACGCCGTTCGCGCTCACCATCAGCAGGTCGCTTTCCAGCACCGCGATCGCTTCCGAGATGAACTCCACCAGCGGCCCGGCGGCTTCCGCGCCGATGGTCGCGTTCATCGCGTACTGGAAGATGTGCGCCAGCTTGCCGCTGACCTCGGCGAACAGCGGGTAGCCGTAGCTGCCGGACGTCCCTGCCAGCGTGTGCGCCGAGATGTAGAGCCGCTCCAGGTCCTCAGGGACCGGGTACGGGTCCTGCAGGATGCCGGAGTACTCCCGCAGGAACTGCAGGTGCTCGCTCGCTTCCTGCAGGAAGATCTCCACGAATTCGTGTTCCGGCCCGCTCACACCGACTCCTGTTCGGCCGCCGCGGCCGCGCGCTTGCCCACGCCCGCCGCCGGCTTCTGGTAGTACAGCGAATCACCCTGCACGATCGCCTCGAACTGCACGCCCGTCTTCGCGATCGATTCCGCGTGCCCGAGGAAGAGGTAGCCGCCCGGCTCGAGGTACTCGTAGAAGCGCTGGATGAGCTGCGCCCGCCGCTCGTCCGAGAAATAGATCAGGACGTTCATGCAGAAGATGCAGTCGAAGCGCCCCATGTAGACGACTTGCGCGAGGTTCATGGGCGCGAACGTCACCATGTTCCGGATCTTCGGCTTGACCATGAACTGGTCGCCGAGTTTCGAGAAGTACAGCTCGATCAGCGCGCGGTCCATCGACCCCAGTTCGCGCCGCGAGTACACGCCGCGCTCCGCCGCCTGCAGCGCCTGCCGCGAGATGTCGGTCGCCAGGATGTGGATGTTCCACGCCTCGGCGAACTCCAGCGTCTCGCAGATGGACATCGCGATCGAATACGGCTCCTCCCCGGTGGCGCAGCCCGCGCTCCAGATGCGCAGCGAGCGCGGGTTCTCCCAGAACTTCTTCATGTGCAGCTCGGGCAGCACCTTGCGCTCGAGCGCGGCATGCACGTCGGGATAGCGGAAGAACGAGGTTTCCTGCGTGAGCAGCCGCTCCAGCAGCGAGTCGTACTCCACGTTCGACGACTTCATCGCGCGGATCAGGTCGAGCCCGTGCGCCAGCCGCTTCGCCGTCATGTGTTCGCGCACGCGCGTCGAAAAGAAGCGCTCGCGCGAGCTGTCGAACAGGATGCCCGAGCGCTTCTCGATCAGCGCGCGGATCTCCGACAACTCGTGGTCCGAGACGGTGGCGGCTTGGTTGTTCTTCTCTAGCATGTGCGTCGCTGCAAACGCCTGCTGACCGTTCTCTGTCTACCGGCGCGCGGCGGCGGCCATGTCCGCCCGCTCCGCGTTCGCCGAGACGCGGAACTGCGACAGCGCCTCGTTCAACTGCTCGGAGAGCTTCACCATGTTCTCCACCGTGCGCGCCGTCTGGCGCGCGCCCTGCGAGGTCTGCCGCGTGATGTTCGAGATGATCTGCATCGCGTTCGCCACGCCTTCCGTGCCGCGCACCTGCTGCTTCGACGCGAGCGAGATCTCCTGCACCAGCTCCGCCGATTGGCGGACGACCGAGGAGATGGCTTCCAGCGCCTTGCCGGCCTGGTCCGCCAGCCGCGCCCCCACTTCCACTTCCTTGGTGCCTTCCTCCATCACGACCACCGCTTCGTTCGTCTCCGCCTGGATGGCCTTGATCAGCGCCGCGATGTCCTTGGTGGCGTTGCGCGAGTGCTCGGCCAGCTTGCGGACCTCGTCGGCGACCACCGCGAAGCCGCGGCCCGCCTCCCCCGCGCGCGCCGCCTCGATGGCCGCGTTGAGCGCCAGCAGGTTCGTCTGCTCGGTGATGTCGTTGATCACGTTGATGATCTCGCTGATCTCCAGCGAGCGGTCGCCCAGCGACTTGATCTTCTTCGCCGTCGCCTGCACCGACGCGCGGATGCGCTGCATCCCTTCCAGCGTGTCGCGCACGGCGCGGTTGCCCTGCTCCGCGGCGTCGAGCGCGCGCCGCGCGGCTTCCGCCGACGCTTCCGCGTTGTTCGACACCTGCTTCATCGAGACCGTGAGCTCTTCCACCGCCGACGACGTGTTCGTGATCTCCTGGTCCTGCTGGTTCGCGCCGTGGCTCATCTCCTCGGCCGAAAGCAGGATCTCGTTCGCGCTCGAGCTCACGTCGATGGCGGCCTTGCGCACCCGCTCCAGCACCTTCGCGAAGTTGTCGAGCATGTAGTTCACGGAGTCGACCACGTTGCCGAGCGCGTCGTTCGTCACCTTGCCGCGCAGCGTCAGGTCGCCGCGCGCGATCTGGCTCGTGATCGTCAGGAACTCGGTCACGCTGCGCTGCAGCGTCTCCTGCGCCTCCTGGTTGAAGACGGCCTTCGACACCCGCTCGGTCGAGCGGTTCAGGTTGTCGGCGATCAGCCCGAAGTCGTCATTCGACTGCACGTCGGCCTTCGCGCTGCGGTACTCGCCCGCCGCCAGCTTCTCCGACACCTCGACCAGCTCCTTCACCGGCGTCAGCACCTTGTTCGCCAGCATGATGCCGCTGCCGATCCCGACGATGGCGATCACCAGCAACGCGCCCAGCAGGTCCTTGCCCGCGTCGCTGATGCTGAAGGCGTCCAGGAAGGGCAAGCCCTTCGCCCAGCCGCCCGCCCAGTACCCGAGCAGCAGGACCAGGAACATCCCCGCCAGGTTCATCGCCACCAGCATCCAGATGGTCGAACTCAACCGACCTTTCATACCGTCCTCCCAGAACCCAGAACTTTCGTGCTCAGATCACGCCGACCGGAAATGCCTCGGTCACGCGCTTCAGATCCAAAGCCAGCGCCAAACGATCTTCGTGCCGCAACATGCCGCAGCAGTGAGGCACGTCGCGCGGCGCCTCGTCCACCAGCAGCGTGTCGGTGGTGGTGTAGGTGCCGATCACTTCGTCCGCCGCGATGCCCAGCCGCAGGTCGTCCCGGTCGCCCTCGCCCTTCATCCGCGCCACCACCACGTGCTTGGGCGCGAGGTCCGCGCGCCGGCCCTCGGTGAACGCGATGTCGATCAGCGGCACGATCGAGCCGCGCAGGTTGAACACCCCCATCAGGAACGGCGGCGCCAGCGGCACCCGCGTCACCCGCGGCCACTCCACCACTTCGTCCACGTCGAGCACCAACAGGCAGAAGCGCTCGCGTCCCGCGCGGAACACGCAGTACTGGTGCTCCGGCAGTTGCTCGGCGAACTCCGGCGGGATCGCTCCGCCGTCTGCTTCCGCCTGCATCGGCTCGAGTTGGGGATTCTCTTCCGGCATCTCGCTACGCCAGGCGCTGCACTACCTCGAGCAGCGCTTCCTTCTTCCACGGCTTCACCACGTAATCGTCGGCGCCCTGCTGCTTCGCCCAGAACTTGTCGCTGTCGGTGTTCTTCGAGCTCACCAGCACGACCGGGATGCGCCCGTACTGGGCGCTCGCCTTCAGCTCGCGGCACACCTGAAAGCCGTTGCGTTGCGGCATCACCACGTCCAGCAGGATCAGGTTCGGCCGCTCGCTCTCGATGGTCTGCTCGACCTTCATCGGGTCGTTGATGGCCACCGGCCAATACCCCGCCGCCTGCAGCACACTCTGCATCAGCTTGATCTCGGCCTGCGAGTCGTCGACGATCAGAATCTTCTTCATCGTTCTTTCCGGGAACTCGGCGGGCGGGCGCACCTCTCCGCGGAGTTATCCGATGAATACAAAAGCAATTCCACAGCCACCTTGATGGCTCCGGAATCAACTCTTGTCTCGTTGGTTAAGTTGTTTGTTCTAGGGATGTTACACGAACGGGCAATCTGGGCTACGTGCCCGTCGCGGCGCGCTGAGACTGCGCCTTCGTCTCACGTTGAGACTCTTTCTCAGCGAAGGCCAACTCGCTCTCCAGCGACGAGAACCGCTGCATGATCTCGTGCATCCGCAGTGCCATCGAGTGCATGGTCTCGACCTGTTCCCGCACCTCGGCGTTCAACGCCCCGGGTTCCAGCAAGAGCAGCTCGGCGTTGCCTAGCACCGAGGTCAGCGCGTTGTTCATGCTGTGGCGCTGCTCGAGCATGTAGCGTCCCAGCGTGGCGTGGCGGCGGTCCTGCGAGGAAGCCTCTTCCGCCCGGCGTGCGCGCGCGGCCGCCTCGGCATGCCGCAGCGCCTCGGTGGAGAGCAGGATCAGGGCGTCGAGCCAGCCGTCGTGCTGCGGCAGGATGAGGAGCTTCGGATGGCTGGTGCGCATCGCCGACGCCGACTGGTCGTCCGCCGGCACGTAGATGGTCGGAGACGAAGACGAATCGAGCGAGTCGAGCACCATGGCGAGCCGCCCGTTGCGGATCCCGCCGACCAGCGCCAGGTCGTACGACGCCTGCCGCGCCCCCTTCCATGACTCGCTGCCGACCAGGGTGAAAGCCGGCACCTTGCGCTCGGCCTGCCACCGGCCCATCACGTTCCTTGGGAACTCGGCCTCGTCGGCGATGATCAGTACAGTGTCCTGGTTCACTGCGCGCTCCGTTGCGGGGGTTTTGGACCGTGCTCCATCTCTTCCATCAGGCCGATCAAGCGGCGCGCGCTCGCGGCCAGGTTGACGGCGCCATCGATGTTCTTCTTCTCTTTCGCGTGCGCGATCTGCGCCTGCAGCGCCGCCGCTTCCTGGTGCGCGGCCGCCAGCATCGGTCCGGCATCGAGCGGCTTGCCGGCCTTGCGCTCTTCGACCGCGCGCGACAGCAACGCCCGCGCCGCGACCGCGCGCTGCAGCGCGTCCGACACATCGTCGCCGCCCTCCACGAACGCGGTGACCTCCCACGACGACAGCATCAGCTTGTGGCCCGCGACCGTCACCGCGGTCACCGCCGTGCTCTTCTTCGCGCTGTCGCGGAACAGCTGTTCGGCGATCAGCTCCAGGCAGCCGTCCACGTCGGTCGGCGCCGCGACTGCCTTCGGCTGCGGCGGCAATGGCTTGCTGCCGATCTTCACCGGCGCGGGCTTTGCCGGCGCCGTGTAGGCCGCCGCCACTTCCACCTGCACAATGGGCGGCACCGGCGGACGCTTGGCGTCCGCCACCGGTTCTTCGGCCTGGACCTCGGCCGGCGCCGGCGCCGGGTCGGGCTTGCTCTCCGCAACGGGCTCGGGCTGCGGTTCCGGCTCAGCCTCGGCCACCACCGGCGCAGGCGCTTCCAGAGCGGCCTCCAGCAGTTCCCGCAGCTTGATCAACTGCTGGAACGACTGGCCGGAGCTGTACTGCCGGCGGAACAGCGCCTTCCATTCGTGGCAGAACTGGCGCAAGTGATCGGAGGTCTCCTGCTTGCCGAGACCGACGCTCGAGCAGTCGAACATCGCTTGGCCGCGCTGTTCGAGCGCGTGCAAGGCAAAGCGGATGGCGTGCAGGTCTCCCTGGATCAGCCGCACGAACGCTCCGCGCACCAGGATGTTGAAGCGCGTGAAGGTGAGCAGCGCGCTCGAGCCGAAGAACTTCGGTCCGGATTCCGTCTTGAGTTTCCGCGCGCGGGCCAGCAGGTTCCGCTCCAGCATGTCGCTGAGCGATTCGCACTGCTTCAGCTCCGCCAGTACCTCATCGAGCGGCGCCAGCCAGCTCGGCGCCTCCGGGATGGACTCCCCGAGCACCGGCCCCAGGACCTCGGCCACGTCATCCAGCGTCGGCTCAGTCTGGTGCAGCTTCGCCGGCGCGCACTGGAAGAAATACTGCGCCAGCAGAAAATCGACCTTGTCGCGGTCGCTGTCGCTCCGCTCTTCCTGCTCGAGAAAACGTGCGACCAGCGCTCGCAATACCGGCTCGGTCGAGACTTCCGAGGTCTGGAGCACCTGCCGCAGGTGCCAGACCTCGACCTTCTTGTCCGCGCTCGCGAACCACTCTTGCACGCGCGCGATGGCCTCGGGCTCGTTCCGGTCCACCGGGTACTCGAGGTCGCGCGAGGGCTCGAGCGCCACGCCGTGCTGCCGGATGGCAGCCGCGTACACCGGGTAAATCTGCCGCGCGAGTCGCCACTGCGCGGCAATCTCGTTCGTTTGTGCTGTTGCGGTTGCGGTGCTCATGGCTGGATGATCCAATTCGCCGGCTTCGCGGTGAACCGCGCCGCCACGGCCGTTCGTCCGTTGTGATATTGCACTGCGACGACAGCCGCCTCCGCGCGCAGGCTGCCGTCGGCGTTCTCCAGTCGCAGCCGCTCCTCGAACTCCAGCGGCTGGCTCGAGGCGAACAGAACCTCTTGCGCCGTGCCGTACTCGATCAGCGTCTGCTCGGAAAGCTCCCGACCACGGTGGCCCGTCCCGGTGATCCGCACCGGGATGCGCACCGCGACCGCTTCAGGAAAGAATTGCGCCAGGCGCGCCACGGAGCCTTCGCCCGCAGTCGATGACGCAACCGCGACATGCTGTCCCACGAATCTTCCTCGCACCTCTCTCCTGGTTTTGGACGACGCCCGGGGGAAGGGACGTTCCAGAAAGAGGCCAAGTTGCGTCTCTCACTCCCGTCCGAGGGCCGGTTCTCCTCTCGAACGCTGCGAAGGCGTGATAAGACGTCTAAGGGAAATGCACGGGGACGGCCAAACCAACGTAGCCGTAAGTGATTGATTATGAATGGACTCGCGGTGGCCCTTGGTGGAAAAAGACCCCCATCCGTCTCACTCTGAAACAGTCTCAGGCCGCTAGTGGCTGGCGACCGCGCTCTCCGCCTGCGCTCCGACCCGGATGTTGTACCGCTTGATCTTTCTATATAGGGTCGCCCGGCTGATGCCGAGGATCTCCCGGGCCAGGTTCTTGTCGCCGCCGACCTGGTCGAACACACGCTGGATGGTGGCGCGCTCCATCTCCTCCAGATCCATCGACGGCATCCCGGGCTCGCTGGCGTTGACTGCCCCACGAGCGGAGATCGATGCCGTCTTTTCCCTGCCCAAGTGGGAGGCCAGTGGCATGGTGCTGGCCGCCTGGATCGCCGGCGGCAGGTCGCGGACGTCGATCAGCGTCTCGTTCCCCAGCGCGACCGCGCGCTCGATGCAGTTCTCCAGCTCGCGCACGTTCCCCGGCCACTCGTAATTGAGCAGGCAATTCATCGCCGCGTTGGATACCTGGATGCCGAGGTTGGGCGCCAACCGGCCCAGGAACCACCGCACCAGCGTCGGGATATCGGACTTCCGCTCCCGCAACGCCGCGAGGTGCAGCGTGACCACGTTCAGGCGGAAGTAAAGGTCTTTGCGGAACGTCCCGTTCTTGTACGCGGTCTCCAGATCGCGGTTGGTCGCCGCGATCACGCGCACATCCACGCGGATCTTCTGGTTGCTGCCGACCGGACGCACCTCTTTCTCCTGCAGCACGCGCAGCAGCTTGGCCTGCATCTCCATCGGCAGCTCGCCGATCTCGTCCAGGAAGATGGTGCCGCCGTCCGCCGCCTGGAACAGGCCGGCCTTGGTGCGCAGCGCGCCGGTGAACGCGCCCTTCTCGTAGCCGAACAGCTCGCTCTCGATCAGCGTCGGCACCAGCGACCCGCAATCCACCGCGACGAACGGGCGCTTCGCGTACACGCCGCCGAAGTGGATGGCGCGCGCCACCAGTTCCTTGCCCGTCCCGCTCTCGCCCGTGATGAGCACCGGCGTGCGCGTGTCTTTCAGCCGCGCGACCATCCGCAGCACGTCTTGGATCCGCGCCGACGTCCCGACGATCCCGTTCAGCTCCATCTGCGTGCGGACCTGCTCCAGCAAAAACTGGTTCTCCGCCACCAGCCGGACCTTCTCCGCCATTCGCTGCAGCACCAGCTTCATCTCCTCCACGCGGAACGGCTTGGTGATGTAGTCATAGGCGCCCAGTTTCATCGCCTGCACCGCCGTCTCGACCGAGCCATAGCCGGTCATGATCGCCACTTCCGTGCGCGGCAGCATCTTCTTGAGCGTGTCGAGGAACTCCAGGCCGCCCATGTTGGCCATCTTCAGGTCGACCAGCACGATGTCGGCGGCGTTCGACTCCAGGTGCGCGAGCGCGTCTTCCGCGCTCTCCGCCTCCGCGCACACGAAGCCCAGCGAACTCCCGATGGTCATGCACAGCTTGCGGATGCTCTGCTGGTCATCCACGATCAGAAAACGGACGCGAAAATCTTCAGTCATACTGCCTTCCCCAGGATCTGCTCGACCACCTGCAGCAACTGCTGCACGCGGAACGGCTTCTCCACGACCGGCGCTTGTGTGTTGCGCAGGATCGCCACGGTCTCTTCATTCACGGTGTCGCCGGTCACCAGGATCACGCGGTCGGCAAGCTGCGGCCGGTTCGCTTTCACCCACGCGTGCACGTCGGCGCCGCTCACCCCGCCCGGCGTGCGCATGTCGGTGATCACGCCCAGGAACTCGCCCCTCGCCAGCAACTTCAGCGCCTCCACCCCGGAGGTCGCCTTCACCACGCTGTAGCCCTTGCGCTCCAGCGCGGCCTGCAGGAACGACATGACCGACGGCTCGTCCTCGACGACCAGTACCGGCAGCTTTCCACCCGCGGCTTTCGTCGTCATGCGTACGCTCCTTCGACCTTTGCGGCCACCGGCAGCCGCAGGATGAACGTCGCGCCCGGCTGCTCGCCGTTGTTCTGGCACCCGATCTCGCCGCCGTGCTCGCGCAGGATCCCGTAGCAGATGCTCAGCCCCAGCCCGGTCCCCTTGCCCACTTCCTTGGTCGTGAAGAACGGATCGAAGATGCGGTCGGGATGCGCGATGCCGGTACCGTTGTCGATGAACCGCACCTCGACGCCGCTGCCGTTCACCTTCGCCGTCACCACTTCGATGCGGCCGCGGCGGTCGGCCTCGCGCACCGCGTCGTACGCGTTGTTCACGATGTTCAGGAACACCTGCTGCAGCTGGTGCGCGTCCCCCATCACCGCCGGCAGCTTCTCGTCGTAGCGCTCGACCACGTCCATGCCGTGGCTGGAGAAGTCGTAGGCCCGCAGCTTCAGCGTGCGGCGCAGGATCTCGTTGAGGTCGACCGGCTTGCGCTCCGCCGGCGTCTGGCGCGCGAAGCTCAGCAGGTTCTGCACGATCTGCCGCGTGCGCTGCGCCTCCTGCACGATGATCTGCAGGTCCTTCTTCGCGGAATCCGGGATCTCCTGCTGCTCCAGCATCAGGTCCGCGAATCCCAGGATGGCCGTCAGCGGATTGTTGACCTCGTGTGCCACGCCCGAGACGAGCTGTCCGACCGCCGCCATCTTTTCCGCGTGCACCAGCTTCGCGTTCAGCAGCGCCGCGTCGGTGATGTCCGTCATCACGGCCACGATGCTGGTCACGTTCGACTGCTCGTCCCGCATCGGGCTCAGGTTCACCGAGAAGTGCCCGAGCTTCCCGCTCGCGCGCTGGATCGGAAGCTCCAGGTTGTCGACCTGCTGCCCGCCGATGACCGCGTCGAACGCCTCTTCGAACTTCTTGCGGCGCGAGGGCGCGACCAGGTCCACCAGCCGGTTGCCCAGCAGCTCGCTCTCCTTGAAGCCCCCGGAATCGAAGCACCGCCGGTTCGCGTAGCTGATCAGCCCGGCGGTGTCCGACACCAGGATCATGCTCTGCGTGTTGTTCAGGATCTTGCTGTTGAAATCGCGCTCGTGCAGCAGCTGCGACTGGAATGTCTTCAGTTCGGTGATGTCGAGGATCATCCCGCGGTACTGCGTCACTTTGCCGCTCGAATCGCGCACCGCGAAGCTGTTCTGCAGGGTGTGCACCAGCGTGCCGTCCTTGCGCCGCAGCACCTCCTGGTAGTTGCGCACCATGCCCCGCTCTTCGATGGCTTTGCGGAAGCGCTCGCGGTCGTCGGGATGCAGGTAGAGCCGCGAGGAGATATCGAGCTCGAGCAGCTCCTGGCGTGACGCATACCCCAGCATCCGCACGAGCGCGTCGTTGACCTCGAGGAACCGCCCTTCCGGCGTCGAGAAGAAGATGCCTTCCTGCGTGTTGTCGAACAGCTCGCGGTAACGCCGCTCGACCTCGCGGCGCTCGGTGATGTCTTTCAGCACGTGAATGGTCTGCGTGCCTTCGTTCAGCGCCCCGCGCATGCGCGAAGTCGAGACCAGGTACGTGCGCTCCTGCACCGGATGGATGTATTCATCCGCCGATTCCATGCCGGCGCGGCAGAACGGGCACGGCAGCTCCGAGGACCCCGCCGTGATGGAGCCGAGCGCCCGCATGCCCACCCCGATCAGCTCCGACGGCTGCCCGCCCAGGTACTCGGCCAGCGACCGGTTCACGCGCAGCACGCGGTTCGCGTGGTCGTGCACCACGATGAAGTCGGAGATCGCGTCGAAGATCTCCGCCCACTGCTTGTTTGATTGCGCGATGCGCGTGAACAGGCGCGAATTCTCGAGCGCCACCGAAACGTGTCCCGCGATCGCGCGCAGCAGCTCGCGGTCTTCCTCCGACCAGGTGCGCCTCAGGTCGCCCAGGCAAAGGTAGCCGAGGAACTCGTTGGAAGCGCCGACGAGCCGCACCACGCAAGCATCGCTCCAGCGCAAGGCGGCCGCCAGCTTGGGTCCCAGCAGCTCCGCCGCGCGGCCCGCCGCGATCGATTCCGTGCGGTTCGCCGCGTGCTGCCCCATCGCGGCGCTCAGCTGCCGCGGCAATCCCCGATCGTCGCCTGCCTCGGTCTTCAGGAATATCGTCTCCAGCGCGCTGCCCTGCGCCAGCACCAGGCCGGCGCCGCGCGCCCCCAGCATCGCCGCCGCCCGCAAGCTGAAGCTCTGCACGAATCCCGGCAGGTTCAGCGACGAGCTCAGCTCCAGCGCCAGCTTCACCAGGTTCTCGGCTCTGCTGCGATGCTGCTCGGTCGTCGAATACAGTTCCGCGTTCGCCAGGATCAGGCCGACCGAGTTCGCCAGCGACCCGAGCAGCCGGAACGCGCGCCCGCGCACCTGCGCCCCGGGCGCGAAACACACCAGCAGCACGCCGTAGTCGCGCGCGGTCCGGATGCGCACCGCCAATGCCTCTTCAAAGGGCACGGCGCCGCTGCGCAGCCCGCGGTCGAACCGGATCGCCGCCGGCAATTCGCTGCCCGTCGTGGCCGCGAGCCGCTCCCCTCCCGCATGCGCCAGGGTCTCCGCCTGCGCCGCCGCCAGGCTCGGAGGACCGTCGGCCGTCACCGCCTTCGGGAACAGCGTCTTCTCTTCCGGCAGGTAGAGGGCTACCAGCGCCGCGCCGAACAGATCGCGGACCCGCGTCACCAGCAGTTGGTGGATGGTGGCCGGGTCCAGGCTGGACTGCAGCGCCTGCGTCAGCTCGATGAGCTGCACCGCGCGCTCGCGCTCTTCCAACGACGACTCGCGCAGCCGCGCGATCTCGGCCATGCTGCCGAGCTGCGTCGCCAGGATCGTCGCCTTCGCGGCGAGGTCTTCGTTGAAGTAGTCGCCCCTGCCGTCGTGCAGCAGCACCGTGACGCCCACGACTTCCCCGCTCACCACCAGCGGGGCGGCCAGCATCGCGCGCGCACCGAAGCGTCCGGCCATCGGATAGCGCTCGGCAACCACGTCATTCACGAAGACCGTGCGCCGGTCGCGCACCGCTTCCGTCGCGACCGCGCTCTCGTGCAGCTCCAGCGTCGCCGCCAGGAACTCCGCCGCCATCCGCCCTTCGGCGTCGACCGCGACAAGGCGCTCGTTCTCGTCCAGTCGCCAGTAGTAGGCGCCCGAGACTTCGAAGATCTCTTTCGCCGACTCGCAGAACAATCGGATCAGCCGCTGGAAGTCGCCGCCCTCCGCCACCGCCGCGGAGAAACGCAGCAACGCCTCCTGGAAGACGGGCGCGGCGGCATCGGCGGTCGTTCTGCCTGAGACGGGCATCGGTGAGACGGGCTCGATTGTTGGGGGAGAACCTGAAACTTATGTGGATTCTCAAAATGAGTCAAGAAATAAGTCCTCCCGTTAACCGAGTAATAAACATCGCCGGACACGCTTTCGTCTCACGCTGAGACGGGTAGCCCGTTATCCACCGCCCAATGAGACTCCCTCGCGCGTCACCTCACCGACGAACTTCCCGCGCATCATCGCTAATCTATTGATTCAACGACGGTTATTAAATTTGTGGCCGGCGCTCCCCGACCGTCTCCGATGGCAGCAACATTGCACTTGTTCCCTCCGGCGTATGCCGTTTAGGAGGAGCTGTGTCTTTTGACAGACTCAAGAAGTGGGTAGCCCTGGGAGTGCTGGCCTCGGCGGTTCTGGCAGCGGCGACCCCGAACGCGTTGGCGGAGGACCGCAAAGCGAAGAGTAAAGTAGCGCCTGCGTATCCCGAGCTCGCCAAGCGCATGAACGTTTCGGGGACGGTCAAGATCGAGGTCGTGATCACGCCCGCCGGCACGGTGAAGAGTGCCAAGGCGGTCGGTGGCCATCCGCTCCTGATCGATTCCGCCATGGAAGCCGTGAAGAAATGGAAATTCGAGCCGGCCGGCGAAGAGACGACCCAGGTCGTGGCCTTCGATTTCACCAGACCTCAGTAACGTAACCCCCGGCAAGTGGTGGGAGACAGAACATGAGCATCAAGAAGAAGCTCTACTACGGATTCGGCGGCGTCCTGCTCGTCCTGACGCTGCTCTTCCTGGTCATGACGGGCGGCATCTGGCGCCAGCAGTCAGCCCAGGGCGCGCTCAAGAACGCGCTCGAGGCCAAGAGCGCGACCGGCGACGTGAAGTACCAGATGATGCAGAATCGCCTGGCGCTCGCCAACTACCTGCTCAGCGGCGACACCCGCGAAGCCGACAAGATGCACGCCGGCGTGACCGAGCTCGACAAGCAGATCAAGATCGCGGAAGCCAAGGCCATCACGCCCGAGCAGCGCACCGCGATGGCTCGCGTCCGCGAGCTGGAGCAGAAGTGGAGCGCCGATTTCGCCGCGCCCCTCATCGCCAAGCGCAAGGACGTCGACGCCGGCAACGCCACCGTCGCGGAGCTGCAGATCTTCTACCTGCAGCAGGATCCCGCCGCCTGGCTCAAGCGTTCCACCGAGCCGCTCGACATGGCCGACGAAGCCAACGCGCGCATGCTCGCCGACCAGGAGCGCTCCACCAGCACCGCCAGCGTCCTGATGTGGTCCATTTCCATCATCATGTTCCTGCTGTGCTTCGCCCTGGGCGGCGCGGTCGCGCGCTTCACCGCCAAGTCCATCACCGTGCCCCTGACACAGCTCATCGGCGTCGCGCGGGAGATCGGTGACTCCGGCGACCTCGAGCACACCATCGACACCAGCAGCAAGGACGAGATCGGCGATCTCGCCCGCACCTTCCAGAACATGGTCACGTACCTGAAGGAGATGGCGGCCGTCTCCGAAGCCATCGCCGGCGGCGATCTCTCCGTCGAGGTGTTGCCGCGCTCCAAGCGCGACACTCTCGCCAACGCCTTCATGGCCATGACGACTGGCCTGCGCCAGCTCGTCAAGAGCGTGCGCGACAGCGCCGCGCAGGTCGCCTCGGGCTCCAACCAGGTCGCCGACGCCTCCGACGAGTCCGCCAAGATCAGCGTCCACGCCTCCTCGGCCATCGACGAAGTCACCAGCACCATGCACGAGATGTCCATCAACGTGCAGAACATGGTCAAGAACACGCAGACGCAGGCCTCCAGCGTCAGCGAGACCTCCGCCTCCATCGACCAGATGGTCGCCTCCATCCAGCGCGTGGCCGACACCGCGAAGGTCCTGCTCGACATCTCGCAGCGCTCGCGCGAAGAAGTGCAGGCCGGCATCACCACGATGGAGAAGGCCACCGACGGCCTCAACCGCATCAACGGCTCCATCCGCTCTTCCGGCGAGATCATCGGGGCGCTCGGCCAGCGCGCCGACGACATCGGCAAGATCATCGAGGTCATCGACGACCTCGCCGAGCAGACCAACCTGCTGGCGCTCAACGCCGCCATCGAAGCGGCGCGCGCCGGCGAGCACGGCCTGGGCTTCGCGGTCGTGGCCGATGAAGTCCGCAAGCTCGCCGAAAAATCCGCTTCCTCCACCAAGGAGATCAGCGAGCTCATCCAGTCCATCCAGAAGGAAGCCCGCAAGGCGGTCGACAACATGGAACGCTCGACCACCATCGTCAACGAGGGCCTCACCCTGGGCAGCGACCTCTCCACCGCGCTCAAGAAGATCTCCAACGTCGTCACCGAGGTCTACAAGTTCGCGCAGGAGATCGGCGCCGCCACCAACGAGCAGTCGCACGGCTCGGCGCAGATCGCCAAGGCCACCACGCGCCTCAACGAGATCACGCACGAGATCAACTCCTCGGTCGAGGAGCAGGCCTCGGGCGCGCAGGCCGTCGTCAAGGCCATGGAGAAGATGCGCGAGCTGGTGCAGCAGTCCACCTCCGGCTCCACCGAGCTGGCGGCTTCCGCCGAGCAGATGTCGAAGATGTCGCGCATGCTGCTGGAAGCCATGGACCGCTTTGTCATCGAAGGCGCCAACGGCAACGCCGCGTACGGCGCGTCGCAGCGCCGCCAGCAGTTCGAGCAGGGCGGGCGCGTCGCCGCCGCGGCCGCGGCGCGGAACTAGGGGCACACGGGATGGCCACGACCAAGGACCTGCACATCGTCGGGTTCCGCATCGGGCGCGAGACCTTCGGCGTCCCCATCGAGCTCGTGCACGAGATCGTGCGCGTGCCCGAGATCACTTCCGTCCCCGACGCGCCCGAGTACATCGAGGGCGTCATCAACCTGCGTGGCAAGATCATCTCCGTCGTCGACCTGCGCAAGCGCTTCGGCGAGCGCGAGATCACGTGGACCAAGAAGAACCGCATCCTCGTCGCCGAGCTCGAGGGCAAGATGGTCGGCCTCATCGTCGACTCCGCGTCGGAAGTCCTCAAGCTCCCGCGCAGCGAGGTCGACAATCCGCCCAACGTCTTCGAGGAAGGCGAGCTGAACTACGTGGTCGGCGTCGGCAAGCTCAACGGACGGCTCATCATCCTCATCGAGCTGGGCAAGATCCTGCAGCGCGGCGAGCTGAAGCGGCTGGGCGATCTGGCGGAGGCGGCGCAGTCGGCCGCCTCGGCGGGCTCCTAGCTTCGGGCAACACCAGGTTCCGCAACACCAGGTTCCGCAACACCAGGTTCGGCAACACCAGGTTCGGCAAGACCAGGTTTCGTACGACGTAAGCGAGAAGTTGCGAAGGGCGCGGCGCGCGAGCGCCGCGACGCACCACTCTGGCGAGAGGCGATGGCGACCACACCGAGTCTTCAGATCCAACTGACGGAGCCGGAACTCAAGCTGCTGCAGACCCTGGTCTACCAGGAGTGCGGCATGTACTTCGACGAGCGCCGCGTCCACTTCCTCCAGGATCGCCTCCAGCGCCGCCTCAAGGCCACCGGCCTCGAGAGCTTCTACCGCTATTACCAGCTGCTCACCAGCCGCGAAGGCAAGGCCGAGCTCTCCGCCCTGCTCGAGAACCTCACCGTCAACGAGACCAGCTTCTTCCGCAACAAGCCGCAGCTCGACCTCTTCCACAAGGTCACGCTGGAAGAGATCCTGCACAAGAAGACCGAGCGCCGCGACTGGTCGCTGCGCGTGTGGAGCGCCGGCTGCTCGACCGGCCAGGAGCCCTACACCATCGCGATGCTCATCTGCGACGCGCTCGCCTACTACTACCTCCGCAATCCGCTGCCCTTCGAGATGCCGAGCCCGAAGCCGCTCATCCCGCCGCCCTGGCGCGTGGAGATCCTCGCTTCCGACATCAACTACTCCGTGCTGCGCGCCGCGCAGGAAGGCAGCTATCCCGAGAACCACATGGAGCCGGTCGACTACAGCTACCGCCTGCGCTATTTCGACAAGGTCGGCGACCGTTACGCCGTCAAGAAGGCCGTCAAGGAGATGGTCCACTTCGACTTCCACAACCTGAAGACGGAGTTCCTGCCCCAGCGCAACGACGTCATCTTCTGCCGCAACGTGATGATCTATTTCGACGAAGCCGAGCAGAAGCGCCTGGTCGACAAGTTCTACCGCTGCCTGAACCGCGAAGGCTTCCTCTTCGTCGGCCACGCGGAGAGCCTCTTCGGCCTCACCGACAAGTTCAAGATGATCCACGTCAACAACGGCACAGCGTACCAACGCATCGAGGCAGGCGCGTGAGCTTCTTCTCCGACGACAAGGCGAGCGAGCTCAAGGAGCTCTTCTTCGAGAGCGCGCAGGAACTCCTGCAGACGCTCAACGACGAAGCCCTCGAGCTCGAGAAGCGCCCCGGCGACGCCGAGACCGTGCGCAGCATCCGCCGCACCGTGCACACGCTCAAGGGCGATTCTGCCGCGTGCGGCTACCGCGACCTCTCCGAGCTCGCGCACGAGCTCGAGAACGTGCTCACGCCCGAGCTGGCAAAGACCGCGCAGGCCGCACGCATCCCGGAGGTCGTCCTCGCCGCCGCCGACACCTTCCAGTCCATGCTCGCGGCTTATCGCAACAATCTCCAGCCGCCTTCCGGCGACGCCCTGCGCGAGCACGTCAAGCGCCTGACCAGCGCGCCCGCCGCCGAGACCAGCTTCGCGCCCAGGTTCGCTTGGTCGGAATACGAGCAGGTCGTCATCGCCGACTCCGCCGCGCGCGGCAACGCCATCTTCCACGTCGCGCTCCAGATCGACCCCAACTGCCCGATGCGCGCCGCCGCCATGCAGATGATCCGCAACGTCATCTCCGACGCCGGCACAGTCCTCGTCCTCCATCCCGACGAGAACGCCGCCCCCGCCCAGATCGACGTGGTCGAGATCGCGCTTGCCAGCACGCACGACGAGCACTGGATCGCCAGGAAGTCGAAGATCCCCGCTGTGGTGAAGGAAGTCGTGGTCGTGCGCTCCAGCGCCGCGCCTGCGGCTCCCGCGGCCGCTGCTCCCGACGACGTGCTCGAGCTGAGCGAGACGCCCGTGCCCTCGATCGAGGCGGTGATGTCGGCCCCTGCCGCCGGCACCGCCAAGGACGCTCCCGCGAAGCAGGCCGCCCACGCTGTCGAGAGCTCCCTGCGCGTGGACGCCGAGCGCATCGACGACGTCCTCAACCTCGTCGGCGAGCTCATCATCGGTAAGTCCATGCTGCTCCAGACCATCGGCGAGTTCGACAAGCGCTTCGCCAAGGACCCGCTGCGCGGCCGCTTCGCCGACGCCATGGCCTTCCAGGCCCGCGTCCTGCACGACCTCCAGAAATCGGTGATGAAGATCCGCATGGTGCCGGTCGAGCAGCTCTTCCGGCGCGTGCCGCGCATCATCCGCGACATCGCCAAGGCCGCCGGCAAGGAAGTCGCGCTCCAGGTCAGCGGCCAGGACACCGACCTCGACAAGAGCATCCTCGACACGCTCGCCGAGCCGCTCATCCACCTTGTGCGCAACGCCGTCGACCACGGGCTCGGCACGCCCCAGGAGCGCGTCGCCGCCGGCAAGCCCGCCGTCGGCACCATCCGCTTGAACGCCTACCACCAGGGCAATCAGGTCGTGATCGAAGTCTCCGATGACGGCCGCGGCATCGACCGCGGCAAGGTCGTCGCCAAGGCCATCGAGTGCGGTATCGTCTCCGCCGACGAAGCGAATCGCATGAGCGAAGGCGAGCAGCTCGCGCTCATCTTCCACCCCGGCCTCTCGACCGCCGCCCAGATCACCGAGATCTCCGGCCGCGGCGTCGGCATGGACGTGGTCAAGACCGTCCTCGACCGCCTCAAGGGCTCGGTCGGCATCGTCACCAGGCTCGGCGAGGGCACCACCTTCCAGATGAAGGTGCCGCTCACGCTCGCCATCATCAAGGCGCTGCTCTTCAAGGTCTCCGACCGGCTCTACGCCGTGCCCCTCGGCGCCGTGCTCGAGATCACCCGCGCCACCGAAGGCGAGATCCACCGCGTCGACAACCACGAGGTCATCCAGCTCCGCAACGAAGTGCTCACACTTGTCCGCCTCGCGCGCCTCACCAGGCGGAAGCCGTCGGCCTCGAAGAAACTTTTCATCGTCGTCATCGCCATCGGCGATCGCAAGTTCGGGCTGGTCGTCGACCGGCTGGTCGGTGAAGAAGAATTGGTCATCAAGGCGCTCGACGACTACCTGGTCGCCACCGAACTGGTCTCCGGCGCTTCCATCCTGGGCGACGGCACGGTCGTGCTCATCCTCAACATCCAGGCGGTCGTCGCGCGCCTGGGCCGCGAAGCCGCGAAGGGAGCGCACGCATGAGCGATCCCGTTCGCGTCCTTGTGGTCGACGACTCCGCCCTCATGCGCAAGCTCATCCCGCAGATCCTCGAGCGCGACTCGAGCATCCACGTCGTCGGCACCGCCATGGACGGCAGCTTCGGCCTCAAGAAGATCGAGGAGCTCAAGCCGCAGGTGGTCACCCTCGACCTCGAGATGCCGCGCATGGACGGGATCGAGACCCTGCGCGAGATCCACAAGAAGTACCGCATCCCGGTCATCGTGGTGAGCGCGCACACCACGCAGGGCGCCTCCGCGACTTTCAAGGCGCTCTCGCTCGGCGCCTTCGATTTCGTCGCTAAGCCGAAAGACGCCGCGCAGGCGCGCATGGACGAGATCGCCGCGGAGCTCATCACCAAGATCAAGGCCGCCGCCCAGACCAAGATGCCCGCGGCGCCCGTGGAGTTCAAGCCGCTCCCCGCCCTGCGCCGCCCGCCCAAGTCGCTCGGCAAGCCGCACGCCGCCCCCTCCAAGATCGTCGCCATCGGCATCTCGACCGGCGGCCCGAACGCGCTCCAGTACGTGCTCTCGCAGCTCCCGCCGGACTTCCCCGGCTCCATCATCGTGGTCCAGCACATGCCCGAGGGCTTCACCGACCTGTTCGCGCGCCGGCTCGACGAATGCTGCGCCATCGAGGTCAAGGAAGCCCAGTCCGGCGACCTGCTGGTCGCCGGCCGCGCGCTCATCTGCCCCGGCAACCGCCACATGAAGGTCCGCCGCATGCCCCTCGGCAACATCGTCGTCCTGTCGGACGAGGAGCGCGTGAACGGCCATCGCCCGTCGGTCGACGTGCTGTTCCGCTCGGTCGCGCAGGAGTTCGGCCGCGAAGCCATCGCGGCCCTGATGACCGGCATGGGCGAGGACGGCGCCGAGGGCCTGGGCGCGGTCAAGGCCGCGGGCGGCCTGACCATCGCGCAGAGTGAAGATTCCTGCATCGTGTACGGCATGCCGAAGGCGGCCATCGAGCGCGGTAACGCCATCCGCGTCGTCCCGCTCGACATGATGGCCAACACCTTTCAGGCGCAGTGCGTGCCCGACCGCATGAAGGCGGTGCGAGCTTAGTTGGGTGAGCGGCTGACGCGCGCCGCATCGCGCGTCGTTAGTCGCGAGGGCGGAGCAGCTTCACCGCGAAGCCCTCGAACGAACGGTCCGAGTAGTTCAGGAGACTGGTATGGAACAGTACGCGGCGTTGCTTCGCAGCAAGGACAAGCAGCCGATACGGTATCTGGTGGTCGACGACTCCGTCTTCGCCCGCAAGAACCTCACCAAGATGATCGAGATCTTCGGCGGCCAGGTGGCCGGCGAAGCCGGCGACGGCCTCACCGCCATCACCGAGTACGAGCGCTCGCGCCCCGACGTCGTGCTCATGGACATCACCATGCCCCAGATGGAGGGCATCGAGGCCGCCGAGCGCATCGTGCGCACCCATCCCGAAGCGCGCGTCATCATGGTCTCCTCCGTCGGCTATCAGGAGAACATCGTGACCGCCCTGCAGAAGGGCGCCCGCCACTTCGTGCAGAAGCCGGTCAAGCCCGAGGTGCTCTACGAGGTCATCAAGTACGTCCTCGGCGAAGACGCCATCGCTGTGGCCGCCACCGCGGCAGGAGACAAGTAATGAAGATGGAGCTCATCCAGCCCTTCATCAATGCCGCCGACGCGGTCCTGGCCGAGACCTTGCAGTGCCCCACCAAGATCGGCGACGTCGCCATGGACGAGGAAGCCTACCGCCGCAAGGGCACCGCCGCCATCATCGCCATCCACGGCGACATCGAAGGGCGCGTCATCTTCGACCTCGACAGCGCCACCGCCGTGAAGGTCGCCAGTTACCTCGCCGGCGAACCCGTCGCCGAGAGCGCCGACATCGTGCGCGAGACCATCTTCGAGCTTGCCAACCAGATCATCGGCAACGCCGTCACCACCCTCAACGACCAGGGCTTTCGCTTCAAGATCGCGCCTCCCGAGCTCCACTCCGATGAGCTCGGCGAGAAGTCCAACGAAGAGCAGGAAGCGCTCGTGATGTGCTTCGACACCGACAACGGCACCATGTACATGAACATCGCCATGCGCTACAACCGACGCCGCCGCACCGAGCGCGCCGCCGTCGCCGGCTGACAACGTATCCGGGCTCGGCTTGAGCCGGCCGTGTCGCGTCCCCTGAACAAGCGAGCGGGCTTTAGCCCGCAAAAGAAGAAGGGCGGCCTCTCGGCCGCCCTTCGCTCTTACTCGCAACTCACAACTCGGAACTCGCAACTCCTACGGCGTCATCACCACGAACACCGGCCGCTGCAACGCGCAGTAGTTGTTCGGCGCCGTCGCGGCGTCGCACGCCGCACTCTGCTGCGCCGGCTTCAGGTTCACGATCACCGTATCGGTCTGCGTGCTGATGTCCAGGATGCTCGGCGGGTCGGTGAAATCGGTGCCGCCGGCCGCGCCCTGCACGCCCACCACCGCGCGCGACGAATCCGTCGGCGACGCGACCGAGATCGGGCACGTCCCGGTGGCGATCGTCTTGGTCACCGCCAGGCTGGCCGCATCGATGACCGACACGCTGTCGGAACCGCAGTTCGCCACGTAAACCTTCGTCCCGTTCCTCAATGCCGTCGCCGAAGTCGGCGTCGCGCCCACCGTCACGGTGCGGATCACCGTCAGGTAGGTCGGCGAGGTCGAGACCGCGTCGATCACGCTCACGCTGCCGCCGCCCTGGTTCACCACGTAAAGCCGGCGACGATTGGTGTCGAACGCCACGAACGTCGGGTTCGCGCCCACCGCGATGTTCGGCAGCACCGTGTCGGTCGCCGTGTCGATCGGCGTCACGTACCCGGACGCATTCGCCACGAACAGCAAGCCGCCGTCCTGGCTCATGTCGGACCACGTCGGCGACCCCCCCACCGCGAGCGTCGTGCTGACCGTGTTGTCCAGCGCGGCGATCACCGTGACGGTCCCGTTCCCGCCGTTGAGCGAATACACTTTGTTGCCGCTGAGCGTCTGGTTGATCCCCACCGGCCCCGCCCCTGCCGCCAGCGCGACGCTCGTGACCACCGAATCCTGTCCCGAGTTCAACACCGCCACCGTATCGTTTCCCGGGCACGCCACATACGCATTGACCGTCAGGCGATTGAAGACGTACTGCGGAGCACAACCCGGCGGCATCGGGATGGTCGCCGGCGTGCTCCCCGGCGACGACGTCAGGATGCGCGTCACCGTGTTCTCCGTCTGGTTCGCGATGTACGTGCGCGCGACCGTGACGAACCCCGCGTGCACCGGCCCGATGCCCGCCGGCACGTTGCCCAGGTTGCTGTCGCCGGTGGTGTTGATGACGCTCGCGCCCCCGCGCGCCCCCCCGTTGTCGGTCACTACGATCGCGCGCTTCAACGCGTTGGGGTCGCCGCCCGGCTCCGGGATCGGCGTCGCGATCGGGCGGAAGGTCGACCCGCACCCGAGGGCTAGGACAGTAAGAAGGAAAATGGCCGCTATGCCGGTGCTACGTTTCCGCATTCCTGCTCCGCCGGGATCTGCTCCCGGACACACTTCTATTAGTGACGCTGCTACCGCGAGGGGAGACACCGATTGTAATCGGAGTCTGCCGAACGCGCTACTTGGAACCGAGGCGCCGTCTCGCGCGGCGCCGGCTTCCGCCGGCAGGACGGAGCGCTTCAGCGCTCACTCGCTGGTTTGGTGGTGGGTGAGGGTGCTGCCCCCTCCCGGCACGCTGATCTGGCGTTTCCGAGGCTTATAAGGCCCCGCCGCACGGCTGGTGCTACCCACCCGCGAGCAGGCCTATCATCGCTTCCAACTTCATCCCACCAGCATATCCCAACTTCACGCTTCGACCGCCGCGAGCGTCCATCCCTAGTATCCTGTACCTCTCCATCCCGTCCTTGCGGAGGCTTCCCATGCGCCGACGGCTCGTCGCATTCCTGTTCCTCTCCATCCTTGTTTCCAGCGTGCCCGCGAGATCCCAGGCGCCCCGCGCCTCCACCTCCCAGGCGCTCCACCAGCTCTTCGACGCCGAGTGGGACTACGCCATGGAGCAGAACCCCACTTGGGCCTCCACCATGGGCGACCGCCGCTGGAACGATCGCTGGGAAGACGTGAGCCTGGCCGCCATCGAGCGCCGCCACCAGCACGACCTCGCCGTGCTCGCGAAGCTCAAGGGCATCGCGCGCGCGCAGCTCTCCCCCGCCGACCAGCTCGACTACGACCTCTTCCGGAAGGACTACGAGCAGGGCATCGCCGAGCACAAGTACCGCTGGTACCTGGTCCCGCTGAACCAGCGCGGCGGTCCGCAGACCGAGGACGAGCTCGCCGACAACCTGCGGTTCGAGACCCTGAAGGACTACGAAGACTGGGTCGCGCGCCTGAAGGCCTTCCCCGCCTACCTCGACCAGAACATCGCGCTCATGCGCGAAGGCATGAAGGTCCGCATGGTGCAGCCGAAAGTCATCATGCAGCGCATCCTCGCGCAGATCGACCACCAGATCGTCGACGACCCCGCGCAAAGCGGCTTCTACAAGCCCTTCCGCGAGATGTCGAAGAACGTCGCGCCCCCCGACCAGCAACGCCTGCGCAACGCGGCCAGGCAAGCCATCGCCGATGGCATCGTGCCCGCCTTCCGCAAGTTCAAGCAGTTCTTCGTGGACGAATACTTCCCTGCCTGCTTCGATCAGGTCGGCGCCTGGCAGATGCCGATGGGCCAGGAAATGTACGCCGAACGCGCCCGCCGCTTTACCACCACCGACCTCACGCCCCAGCAGATCCACGAGATCGGGTTGAAGGAAGTCGCCCGCATCCTCGCCGAGATGCAGAAGGTCATGGACCAGGTCGGCTTCCACGGCACGCGCCAGGAGTTCTTCCACTACCTGCGCACCGACCCGAAGTTCTACTACCCGAACGGCGACGCGCTCCTCCAGGCCTACCGCGCCATGGCCAAGGAGATCGATCCCAAGCTGGTGAAGGTATTCCGCACGCTCCCGCGCGCTCCCTACGGCGTCGAGCCCATCCCCGCCGCCGCCGCGCCCGACACCACCACCGCCTACTACAACCAGCCCGCTGCCGACGGCTCCCGCGCCGGCACCTACTACGTGAACCTCTATAAGCCCGAGACCCGCCCCAAGTGGGAGATGATGGCGCTCTCGCTCCACGAGTCCGTTCCCGGACACCATCTGCAGATCGCCCGCGCCATGGAGCTCGGCGAGATCCCCAAGTTCCGCCGCTACGGCGGCTACACCGCCTTCGTCGAGGGCTGGGGACTCTACGCCGAATCGCTCGGCGAGGACATGGGCCTCTACAAGGACCCCTACGCCAAGTTCGGCCAGCTCACCTACGAGATGTGGCGCGCCGTGCGCCTGGTCGTCGATACCGGCATGCACTCCATGAAGTGGGACCGCCAGCGCGCCATCGACTACTTCATGGACAACGCCGCCAAGACCGAGCTCGACGTCACCAACGAGATCGACCGTTACATCGCCTGGCCCGGCCAGGCGCTCGCCTACAAGATCGGCGAGCTCAAGTTCCAGGAGCTGCGCGCCCGCGCCAAGCGCGAGCTGGGCGACCAGTTCGACATCCGCGAATTCCACGACGTCGTGCTCGGCTCCGGCGCCCTCCCGCTCGACCTCGTCGAGCGCAACGTCGACCAGTGGCTCGCCGCGAAAAAGAAGCCCGTCAAGAAGGCTGCCTCAACCGACACTCACTGATGCGGGCTGCTCCGGTGGAAGAGCGGGGCTTCAGCCCCGCGTCAGCGCCATTCCTCATGCCGAGTCGGCTTTAGCCGACGGCACAAGGAACCCCTGCAAACCCTTCCCTGTTCGCGGCTCCTGTTCCTCTGTCATCCCGAGCGAAGCGCGAGCCGAGTCCGCAGGACGAGGGAGCGCGAGTCGAGGGACCACGCCTTGGAATTTTCCCTGCAAGCTACCCGCACGCCGGCGTTCTCTTCCCTGAGGACCTCGCCATGACCTTGCTCTCTCAAAAAACCACCGTCGTCGTCCTCCTCAGCACGGTGCTGGCAGCCTCCCTCGCCGGCTGCGCGACCCGGCCGCTGCCGCGCCAGCTAGTGGCGGTCCACACTCAAACCCAACGGTCCGACGCTGATCTTCTACTCATGTTGGTGGATCAACAGCGCGCCGTGGTCGGCAGGGCGGATGTCACCCTCAAGACGGTCGCGGGCGATAGGACCTATGCCGGACGGACCGACGACTGCGGAGAGGCTCACCTCGCGCATCTTCCCCCGGGCGACTATGTGATCGACGTGAGGTCTTCGGGATTCAAGTCACCGAAGAGCAGATTGACGCTTCAGCCCGGCCAGAGTGTGAAGATGATGCTTGAGCTCAAGATCGACATGGAGAACATGGAGGGCGGCCCGACGCTCACAGAGCAGCCACTGGTGGAAACCGACACCTCTCAGCTCGGCCGCACTTTCTCCAGCCGCCAGCTCACCGACCTGCCGCATCGCTAGGCCCGTACCGCCCGGCCCCTGTGGACTGTGGACTGCCTCACGCCGTCCGTCGCTTCCCGGCCTTCTTCTTCGCGCCGCCGCCGGAGATCTGCACCACGTTCTCCGCCTGCGAGGCTTCCACGCGCCGCGGCTTCTTCTTTTCCATCTGGTCCAGGCTCTGCTTGAGCGCGGCCATCAGGTCCACCACCTTGCCCGGCTTCGCCGGCCTCTCGACCGCGGTCACTTCCTTGCCCTCGAGCTTCGCCTTGATGAGCTGCTTCACGTTGGCTTCGAAGGTGTCGTAGTACTTCTCCGGGTCCCAATCGCCCGAGAGCGCCTCGATGAGCTGGTGCGCGACCTTCACCTCGGCTTCCTTCACCTGCACGTCCTTGGTCTCGCCGAAGCCTTCGACCTCGCGCACCTCGTCCTTGTAATACATGGTCTCGAGCAGCATGCCGCCTTTGTAGGGCCGCAGGAACACGGTGTACTCGCGGTTGTGCATCGCCAGCTTCGCGATCGCCACGTACTCGCTCTCCTCCAGCGCCTTCACCAGCAGCGCGTACGGGCGCCGGCCCGCCTCCTCCGGCATCAGGTAGTACGACGACTCGAAGTAGATGGGGTCGATCTGGTCCGCCGGGACGAACTCCAGGATCTCCATCGCCTTGGCGGTCTTGGGCTCGATGCGCTTGATGTCGTCGGGCTCGATCACCACGTACTCGCCCTTGCGGAACTCGTAGCCTTTCACCACGTCGTCGCGGGTCAGCACCTGCCCGTCTTCCGAGCAGATCATCTGCTGCTTCACGCGCGCATGGTCCTCGCGATGCAGCATGTTGAACGACACGCGCGTGCCGCGCGCGCCCGAGAACAGCCGCACGGGCATCGAGATCAAGCCAAAGGTCAAATAGCCGGTCCACACGGACGAAGCCATGGTTCCCACCTTGAATTGTCGTCGTCGTCCGCCGCGGCGGACGCTAGGGCGTATTACAGGGGATGTCTGCTAGGATGCGCTGCACTCGAACCGGTGCTGCCACCGGGACCCCCCCGACGACATGCCAACAGCGCAAAATCCGGCTGGGCGCAGCACGGCCTACCAGGCCTGCGCCGTGATTATAGGACTGGCCCCGGCGGCGCTCACCGTCATTTTCTGGCGGTATTTACCACTCAGGGACCTGTTGGTTCCGGCCGCCGTCGCCGCAGGTTTTGCCGTGCTGGCGTGGCTGTGGCGTGCGGTCACCGTCTCCGGCGCGCTGGCTGGTTTCGGCATCGCGTTCACGCTTTATGCCAACGTGAACCGCCACATGTTCGAGGTCCTGTTCTTCGTCTTTGCGCTTACGTGGGCGGCGACGCGCGCCGGACACACGCACAAGCAGGAGCGTGGCCTGGCGGAACCCCAGGGCGGGCGCACCGCCTCGCAGGTGGTGGCGAATCTCGGCGTCGGAGCGATCCTGCTGGCGCTCCCGCTGGGGTTGGACTTCGCGCTCGTCGCTACCGGGGTGGCGCTGGTCGTGCTGGCCGAGGCTGCCGCCGATACCTGCGCTAGCGAGATCGGCAAGGCATTCGGCGGCAAGACGGTGCTCATTACCTCGCTTCGACCCGTTACGCCGGGCACCGATGGCGGCGTCAGTCTCCTGGGGACCATCGCAGCTCTGGTCGCTGCGAGCTCGACCGTCGCGCTCGCTGCCGTGCTCGACACCGGACTGGAGTGGCCGGGAGTTCCCTTCTATTCACTCGCAGCGCTGTTCGGCACATTCGTCGACAGTCTGCTCGGCGCGACCCTCGAGCGGCGCGGATGGCTCAACAACGACGCCGTGAACCTGCTCAGCACGTCGGCAGTCGCGGCGCTCCTGCTCTCGTTCGCGGCGTTGGCCGACTGACTTCTATTACCGCCGCCGCCGCCGTCTTCGCGGCCGTGCTCTGCCTGTACTGATCCAACTCTTCCGTGAGTGTCATCCTGAGCGCGCGCAGCGCGCGAAGGATCTCACCCGCGACGATGCCGCCCTACCGGTTCGCCGCCGCCCTCTTCGCTGCCATGCTCTGTCTCTTCTAGCTGAGCGAGGCGAGTCAGGCTTGAAGGGGCGCGGCTTCAGCCGCGCCGTCAAGACTCGGCATGAAGGAAGAGTCGGCTTTAGCCGACGACACGCTCTTTCGCCCGCTTCTTAGCTGCGCCAAACCGCAGCCCCTTCAAGACGAGGATCGCCGCCCCTACCGGTTCGCCGCCGTCCTTTGTTTGTTCTAGGCAGCGAACGCTAACCGCTGATCGCTAATCGCTGCTTCACCGGTTCGCCGCCGCCGCCATCTTCTTGATCGCGTCGGTCTCGTGCCACTTCACCGACGTCCAGATCCGGTACGCTGTCTCGACCGCACCGTCGATGTCCTTCTGCCCCTTCGCGCCCGCCGCCACTGCCCTGCCGGAGAGCAGTACCGCCGTCATGAGTGCCACTACTTTCTGTCTGTCGTCGCCGCTGTCCATGTTCGACCTCCAAACGCGCGGATTATACTGTGCCGCCATGAAAAAGCTCGCTCTTCTTGCACTGCTCCTGTCTTCCCTGCTGGCCGCCGGCCAGACGCCCCAGTACGACGTCCTCATCCGCAACGGCAAGGTGGTCGACGGCTCCGGCAACCCGTGGTTCTACGCCGACGTCGGCGTCGTGGGCGACCGCATCGTCTTCCTCGGCCGCGCCGACGCCAACGTGACGGCGAAACGCACCATCGACGCCAAGGGCCTCGTCGTCGCGCCCGGCTTCATCGACATGCTCGGCCAGTCCGAGACCTCCGTCCTCATCGACCCGCGCGTCGAATCCAAGGTCACCCAGGGCATCACCACCGAGATCACCGGCGAGGGCGAATCCATCGCCCCGCAGAACGACTTCACCATCTCCGAAGCCAGGGACTTCCTCGAGCACTACAAGCTCACCGTCGACTGGCGCACCCTCGACGAATACTTCCAGCGCCTCGAGAAGCAGGGCTCGGGCGTGAACATCGGCACCTACGTCGGCGCCACGCAGGTGCGCGAGATGGTCCTCGGCAAGGAGAACCGCGCTCCCACCGAAGAAGAGATGAAGCAGATGGTCGAGTACGTGGAGAACGCCATGACCGACGGCGCCCTCGGTCTCTCCACCTCGCTCATCTACGCGCCCGCCAGCTACGCCTCGACGGCAGAGCTCATCACCCTCGCCAGGGCCGCGGCGAAGCACGGCGGCATCTACTCCTCGCACATCCGCAACGAGGGCGACACCGAGCTCCAGGCGCTCGACGAGGCCTTCCGCATCGGCCGCGAAGCCGGCCTCCCGGTCGAGATCTGGCACTTCAAGCTCTCCGGCAAGCAGAACTGGGGCGGCATGAAGCGCATCATCGCCAAGGTCGAGGAGGCGCGCGCTTCCGGCCTCGACGTCACCGCCGATCAGTATCCCTACGTCGCCGCCGCGACCTCGCTCGGCGCGACCGTGCCGCCCAGCTTCCACGCCGGCGGCCAGGAGGCCTTCGTCGCGCGCCTCAAGGACCCCAAGGTCCGCGCGCAGATCCGCCAGGAGCTCACCGGCCCCGAAGGCCAGGACGAGAACATGTGGCGCGGCACCGGCGGGCCCGACGGCATCATGGTCGTCTCCACGCTCAACCCCGAGCTGAAGAAGTTCGAAGGCCAGACGGTCGCGCAGATCGCCAAGGCGTGGAACAAGGATCCGCTCGACGCGCTCATGGACTTCGTCATCGCCGACCGCGACAACACCGGCGCCGTCTACTTCTCCATGTCGGAAGACGACGTGCGCCTCGCGATGCAGCAGCCCTGGGTCGCCGTCGATACCGACTACAGCGGCCAGAGCACCACCGGCCCGCTCAGCGAATCGAAGTCGCATCCCCGCGCCTGGGGCACCTTCCCGCGCATCCTCGGCAAGTACGTGCGCGAAGAAAAAGTCCTGCGCCTGGAAGACGCCATCCGCAAGATGACCTCGCTCGCCGCGCAGCGCGTGAAGCTCGTCGACCGCGGCATGCTCAAGCCCGACTACTTCGCCGACATCACCATCTTCGACCCCGACACGGTCATCGACGTCGCCACCTTCGAAGACCCCAACCGTCCGGCGAAGGGCATCGCGTACGTCTTGGTCAACGGCGTCCTCGAGCTCGACCAGGGCAAGCTCACCGGAAAGCTCGGCGGGCGGCCGCTGCGCGGTCCCGCGTACACCGGCGGCGATTCCAGCCTGCCGCCGCGCGGCAAGATCCAGGGCGTCGTGACCGACGAGGACGGCTGGCCGCTCGGCCGCGTCATGGTCTCGGTCGTCGACCCCACCAACAAAGTCGTCGGACAGAAGCAGACGATGTACTTGGGCCGTTACGAGATCCCGCTCGACCAGCCCTGCGCGAAGTGCAGCATCAAGGTCGAGCGCATGGGGTTCGAGCCCGCCAGGCGCTCCGGCGTCCACTACAACGGCGCTAACTCGCTCTGGTTCAGCTTCGCCCTGAAACGAAAGTAGCGCCGGCGGCTCGCCGGCGGTAGCGCGGGCGTCCCGCCCGCGCTACGTCAACCCGAGCTTCCACGCGCTGTAGCTGACCACCTCGCGCAGCACCGCTGCGTTCCTTGCCCAGAATCCCAGCGGCTTCGCCTGCGGCCGCGGTGACGGATACACCGTCACGCCTTCGCGCTCCAGCATCTGCCGGATGCGGAACAGGTGGTACGGGTCGCTGACCGCGACGCAGTCCTTCATCCCGTTGCGCTTCAGGATGGCCGCC
>DATIBR010000118.1 GCA_035457425.1 Terriglobales bacterium | reverse complement strand
TGACGCGGCGCTGAAGCGCCGCTCTTCCGCCCTGGGCTAAGGCGCTGATTCCATTCACTGCCATCCCCGGATGAGGCCCGGATTACCTCCAGATGACGCGCCGGCGATTGCCCTCCGCTGGCCGGCGGCGTCATATTGCCGTCATGGCAAACGCATCCCTTTCCCTCACCGGCTTTCGCGACGCCATCCGGCTGAACCACAGCCTGACCGCGGCGCACGAGAAGCGCGCGCTCATCTGGATGGCCGCGCGCACTCCGCGCTGGATCTCCAGCGACCACCTCTCCGCGCTCGGAGTCGCCGCGATGGCCGCCGCCGGGGCGGCCTACTGGATGTCGCGCGCCACCCGCTGGTGGCTGCTCGCGGTCGTCGCCTGCCTCGCCGTGAACTGGCTGGGCGATTCGCTCGACGGCACCCTCGCCCGCTTCCGCGACCGGCAGCGCCCGCGCTACGGCTTCTATCTCGACCACGTACTCGACGCGCTCGGCGTCGCGTTTCTTCTGGGAGGACTGGCGCTCTCCGGCTACGTCGCGCCGCTGGTCGCGCTCGGCTTGCTCGCCGCGTACCTGATGCTGATGGTCGAGGCGGTGCTCGCGACGTATTCGCTGGGCGAGTTCCGCATGTCGTTCGCGTGGTTCGGCCCGACCGAGCTGCGCATCGTGCTCGCGCTCGGGACGCTCGCGCTCTGGCGCAACCCGATGCCGCTGCTGTTCGGCGTGCGCTGGCGGCTCTTCGACCTCGCCGGCGCCATCGCCATCGCCGGCATGCTGGCCGTGTTCCTGGTCGCGGCCGCGCGCAACACCGCCCGGCTCTATCGCGAGGAGCCGCTGCCGTGAGTCTCCGCATCCGCTGGCTCAAGTTCAACGCCGTCGGCGCGCTCGGCGTCGCCGTCCAGCTCGGCCTGCTGGCGCTGCTCACCCACGGCTTCGCCTGGGACTACCTGTGGGCGACGGCGGTTGCGGTGGAGGTCACCCTGCTGCACAACTTCGCGTGGCACGAGCGCTACACCTGGGCGGACCGCGCGCAGGTCGCGCACCGGCCGCGCGAGGTGCTGCTGCGCCTGGTGGGATTCCACCTCGGCAACGGCGCGGTGTCGCTCGTCGGCAACGTGCTGCTCATGCGCTGGCTCGCCGGCGCCCTGGGCATGCCGCCGCTGCTGGCGAATATCGTCAGCATCGCCGCCTGCTCGCTGGTGAACTTCGCCATCGGCGAGCGGCTCATCTTCCGCGCGGCGCGGCCCGCCGAGCCGACTGAAGACACCGCCGCGCTCGCCGGCCTGGCGACCGCCTGTTGTGCGGAAGCGCGCGAGCTACCCGCGCGGCTCCCAGCCGTACGCCATGCGGACCAGGTTGCGCTGCGAGAACGGCAGGAACAGCAGCGCCGCAGTCGCCGCGAAGGCGAGGCCCAGGCCGATGTCGCGCCAGATCAACAGCGGCGAGAGCGCCCACAGCAGGTCGAGCAGCGCAGTCAGCGGAAAGACGTGGCGGAACTGCTTGCCCGTGCCGCGAAGATCGAAGCCGACGCACGCCAGCCAGTACAGCCGCGCCGCTATCCCGATGGCGGCCGTCACCAGGATGGCGATCTCCAGCGCGTTGAGTGTCCGCTGGCCTAGGTAGGCGTGGGTGGGCGCGAGCATCTCCAGCCGCGCCAGCGCGACCACGTAGAACACCAGGTACATCACCTGGATGAGCGCCAGCAGCCCGCGCGCGACCCCACGCGGCGCGGTCGGCAGCTCGTCGTGCGCGGTCTCAGCGGCCGCGGGAGACGCGGCAGCAGCCGCGGGCGCCTCCGGCTCCGCGCGGACCGCGCCCACGAAGCGATACCCGCGGCGCGCCAGCGTCTCGATGTACTTCGGCTCCGACGCGGAATCGCCCAGCGCCTCGCGCAGCTTGTTGATGGCGGTGTTCAGGCTGTGGTCGAAGTCGACGAAGGTGTCGGCGGGCCAGAGCCGCTGGCGCAGCTCGTCGCGCGTGACCAGCTCGCCTGGCCGCGCGAGCAGCATCGCCAGCACCTGGAAGGGCTGCTCCTGCACGCGGACGCGGTCGCCTCCGCGCCACAGCTCGCCCGTCTTGAGGTCGGCCTCGAAGTCGCCGAAACGCACGCGCGCCATCGCCGCACATTGTAATCGGCGGCCGAGACAACAGCCCGCGCCGCGCGGCAATCGAATCCTCCTGGAGTCGGAGCGTCATGGCGAAGAAGAAGACAGCCGAGGCACACCGCGCGACGGTGCACGAGTTCCCGTCCGGCAGAGCAACGCAGCACGAGCCCAGGCCTCCCTTCCCCAGCCAGCACCAGCAGAAGCCCGGCCTCGAGGCGAAGCTCGAGCCGCGCCCGCGCTATCTCGCGCCGCTCTACCGCGGCGCCGGCAAGCTGAACGACAAGGTCGCGCTCATCACCGGCGGCGATTCCGGCATCGGGCGCGCGGTCGCCGTGCTGTACGCGCGCGAGGGCGCTGACGTCGCCATCGTCTACCTGCCGGAAGAGCAGACCGACGCGGAAGAGACGCAGCGCGCCGTCGAGTCCGAGGGACGTCGCTGCCTGCTCTTCGCCGGCGACGTGAGCAATCCGGAGTTCTGCCGCGCGGTCGCCGGGCGCACCGTCAAGGAGCTCGGCCGCCTCGACATCCTCGTCAACAACGCCGCCTACCAGCAGCACCAGGAGCTGCCGGAAGACATCTCGCTGGAGCAGTGGGACCGCACCTTCCGCACCAACATCTACGGATACTTCTTCATGGTGCGCGCGGCGCTGCCGTACCTCAAGGCGGGCAGCGCGATCGTGAACTGCGGCTCCATCACCGGCCTCGAAGGCAACAAGCTGTTGCTCGATTACGCCGCGACCAAGGGCGCCATCCATGCGTTCACCAAGTCGCTGGCGCAGAACCTGGTGGAGCGGAAGATCCGCGTGAACTGCGTGGCGCCCGGCCCGGTCTGGACGCCGCTCAACGTCGCCGACAAGCCCGCGGCAAAAGCCGCGAAACACGGCGAGGACACGCCCATGGGCCGCCCCGCGCAGCCCGAGGAGATCGCGCCGGCCTTCGTCTTCTTCGCCTCGGAAGCCGACTCCAGCTACATCACCGGCGAAGTGCTCACGCTGCTGGGCGGCGAGACCTCGGCGGCCTAGGCAGCCGGCTTCTTCTTCCCCGTGCTCCGCTCGCGGCGCTCGCATTCCTCGCGGATCTTCTCGTAGCGCGCCGAGAGCTCCGCGAGTTCCTTGTCGGAGAGCCGCTCGATGTCGATCATCTCGTTGTGCGCGTGCTGGATCGAGCGGATGATCTCGTCGAGCTTCAGGTGGATGGCGCGCGCGTCCCGGTTCTGCGTGTTCTGGATCAGGAACACCATCAGGAACGTGACGATCGTCGTCCCCGTGTTGATGATCAGCTGCCAGGTGTCGGAGTAGCGATAGACGGGCCCCAGCATGCCCCAGATCGCGACGATGACCCCCGCGAGCAGGAACATCCACGGGCTGCCGGCGAACGTCGCGATGGCGGAAGCGAGCCGCCCGAAGCGCGCGCTGAAGCTCGCGTCCTTGCGCTCCTTGATCTCCTTCGACTTCAGCTCCATGGTGGGCACGAGCTTCCCGCGCCCGCCATTCTTGCGCTGTTCCGTCATGGCAAGTATGACGTGCCGGCGCGCGGCGGCGTTGCACCCGCGGCCTCAGGCGAGCCTGATCTTGCCCTTTTCGAGGACGAAATCCTCGCCCCGCCAGTGGATGCGCGAGCCCGTGTAGCTGCCCACCCAGATCACGAATGCGAGCACGTCGCGCAGCGGAAGCAGCCACAGGTCGCGCAGCACGTAGCGGTCGCGCAGCACGGGCAGCCCGACGGCCAGCGCCACCGCCACGCGCAGCACCGCGGCCGCCGCCAGCAGCGCCAGCGCCCACCTCCCGCCGCGGCCGACGTACCACGCCGGCACAACCCCCAACATCGCCCAGAACAGCCCGAACGTGAGCGCGAGGCCGGTGTAGCCGAGCGGGCGCGAGCTCCGGGTGGAGCGCCCCCAGCGCAACTGGTGCGCCATGAATTCGTCGAAGCTGTAGTCGGGGATGTGGTTCTCCACCACGCTGTCGGCCAGCTCCACGCGGTAGCCCGCAGCGGAGATGCGCGCGCCCAGCTCGAAGTCGTCCGCCAGGTAATCCACCAGCGTCTCCAGCCCGCCGATGGCGGCGAGCGCCTGGCGCGTGAACGCCAGCGTGGAGCCGAGCGCGAAGTGCACGCCCTTTTCGAGGAAGCGCGCCGTCAACACTCCGGCCATGAACTCGGTGGAGATCCCGAGCGCTTCGAGGCGCGAGCCGAGCGTGCGCCCGGGCACGGGACGATACAGCGCGGTGACCATGCCCACTTTCTCGTCCGCGAAATGCCGCATCACGCGCGCCAGGTAATCCGGCTCCACGCGGATGTCGCTGTCGTTGATGAGCACGTGCTCGAAGCGCGCGCGCGGCAGCATCTGGACGAGGCTCGACACTTTCCTGTTCGTCCCCAGGACTTCCGGGCACACGACCAGCTCGATGCGGCGCTCGGGAAACTGCCGGCGCAGCGCCTCGACGTTGGCGACGGCCGCGTCCGAAGCGTCCGCGACGCCGAAGATGAGCTCGTACTCGCCCGTGTACTCCTGCTGGCAGTGCGATTCGAAGGCGTGCAACTGCGCCGGGTCGCTCCCGCGCAGCGGCTTCAGGATCGAGACCGGCGGCGCAAAACCCAGCGGCGGCCGGCCCGCGCGCAGAAAGTGCCGCGCGCTCCACAGCGCGATCAGGTAGAACCCGATGCCGCACAAAGTGAGGCCGGCGAGGACGTATTGGAAGATGGCGGCCAAGTCTGCAGGGTTCAGGCTTCCGTCGTCAGGAACGTCAGGATCCGGCTGCAGACTGACGTCTGCAGACTGAAGACTTTATTCATACCGCAACGATTCGATGGGGTCGAGGTTGGCGGCCTTCCACGCGGGGTAGATGCCGAAGATCAGGCCGATGCCGCAGGAGATGACGAACGCCACGCCCAGCCACGCGAACGACAGCCGCGCCGGGATGGCGGAGAGGAAGAACTGGATCAGCAGCACGAGCCCCGACCCGGCCGCGATGCCGATCAATCCGCCGAGCCCGGTCAGCGTGATGGCCTCCAGCGTGAACTGCGCGAGGATCGCGCGCTTGCGCGCGCCGATGGCCTTGCGCACCCCGATCTCCCGCGTCCGCTCCGTCACCGACACCAGCATGATGTTCATCACGCCCACCCCGCCCACCAGCAGCCCCACGCTCGAGACCGCGAACATGAAGATGAACAGCCCGCCCGTGATCTGGTCCCAGAACTCCGAGAAGGAATCCTGCGTCATGATGGCGAAGTTGTCGGGCGCCGTGGGCGAGACCTTCCGCCGCCGCCGCAGCACCTCCCGCATCTCGTCCATCACGATCGGCAGCGCCTCGTGCGACACCGCCTTCACGCTGATCAGGTGGTCCTTCAGCTCCGGATGCATCTTGCGCAGCGTGGTCAGCGGGAACAGCGCGATGTTGTCCTCCGGATTCTTCCCCCCGGAGATCACGTTCTTCCGCGGCTCCAGGTAGCCGATCACCGTGTACAGCCGCCCTTCGATCTTGATCTCCTTCAGCATCGGGGACTCGCCGGGAAACAGCTCTTCGGCGGTGTCCGCGCCCAGCACCACCACGTTCGACCCGCGCTGGTCCTCTTCTTCCGTCCAGATCCGCCCTTCCTTCATGTGGAGGTCGTAGACCTCCTTCACCGTCGCGGTGTCGCCCTCCAGGATGGTGTTGGTCACCTTCCTCCCGTTGTAGCTCAGCGAGTAGGTGCCGGTCCCGAACTGCGGGTTGAAGTAGCGCACGCCCGAGGTCACCGCTTCCACGTACGGCAGCCCGATCAGCGCGTCGGCGTCTTCCTTCGTCAGCTCCTTGCGCATGCGAACCTCTTCCGACGGCCGCTGGAACGTGAAGAAGTCGAAGCGGAAGGCCCACACGATGTTGGAGCCGAACTCGGTGATGGAGGCGTTGATGTTGTGCTGCAGTCCGTTGACGACCGAGGAGATCAGGATCACCACGCTCACCCCGATCACCACGCCCAGGATGGTGAGGCCCGAGCGCAGCTTGTTGGCGCGGATGGTGTCGAGCGCCATCTTGACGACTTCGCCCTGGCCGCCCCCGATCACAGCTCGAACCTCAGCGCCGCGATGGGGTCCAGGTCCGCGGCCTTGCGCGCGGGATACACGCCGAAGAACACGCCCACGCTGGTCGACACGATCACGCCCGCGGCCACCGCCCACAGCTCGATGCGCGACGGCATCCCGATCACCAGCGTGACCGTCTTGGCCACCCCCGCCCCCAGCAGGATCCCGAGGATCCCTCCGACCAGCGACATCGTGCTCGACTCGATCAGGAACTGCCGCAACACGTCGCTCTTGCGCGCGCCCAGCGCCTTGCGGATCCCGATCTCCCGCGTCCGCTCCGTCACCGTCACCAGCATGATGTTCATGATCACGATCCCGCCGATCACCAGCGAGATCGACGCCAGCGCGATCGTCACCATGAAAAAGTTCTGGCTGATCGACGCCCACAGGCTCAGGAAGCTCTGGTTCGTGTCGAGGTCGAAGGTATCGGGCTTGCCCAGCGCGTCATGCCGCCGCGTCCGCAGGATGACCCGCACCTCTTCCATCGCGCTCACCAGCGGCTGGCCGGTCCCGTTGGCCTTGCCCCAGATGCGCAGCGACGCCTTGGTGCCGTACTGGTGCTGCCACGTCGTGATGGGGATCATCACCCAGTTGTCGCGCGACTGCCCCAGCGTCTTCCCCTGCCGCTTGCCCAGGCCGACGATGGTGTACATCTGGCCGTCGACCCGCAGCTCCTTGCCGATCGGGTCCACGCCCTTCAGCAGGTTGTCCTGGATGTCGGCCCCGATGATGGCCACGCGCGCCGCCGTGTCCATGTCGCCCTGCGTCATGAAGCGGCCTTCCACCACGTCGAGGTCGTAGATGTTGGCCATCGACGGCGTCCAGCCGCGGATCCCGGTGTCGGAGCTGGACTGCTCGGCGTAGCGCACGTGCCCGTTCGAGTTGTTCACCGAGGCCCCCACGTAGGCGCAGTGGCGGCAGGCGTCCAGCACCGCCCGGTAGTCGTCCAGCGCGATGTTCTTCCGCTTCTGGCCCTCGATCAGCTGCTCGATGTTGGTGATGACGTTGGGCATCTTGCTGACGATGAACACGTCCGCGCCCAGGTTGAACACCTTCTCCGCCACGTAGCTGTTGATCCCGTTCACGAACGTCACCACCGCGATCACCGCGGCCACCCCGATCACCACGCCCAGCAGCGTCAGCACCGAGCGGAGCTTGTTCGCCCACAGCGATTGCAGGGCGATGCGCATGGCTTCCAGGTTGTTCATGGCGGGAAAGCCCGATTCTATCAGTGCCGGACCCTTGGGAGTTACGACAGAAGGAATACGCATCCGGCGCGCGCGAAGACCATCGAATATAATGGAGTGGTTGCAAACGGACCGGACGGTCGCCCGCCTCGGCGGGAGGAAAGTCCGAACTCCGCAGAGCGCTGTGCCAGGTAACGCCTGGGAGGCCGGTCTCAACGCCGGCCGACGGCAAGTGCCACAGAAAAAATACCGCCCGCGCCGCAAGGTTCGGGTAAGGGTGAAAAGGTGCGGTAAGAGCGCACCGGCCGCCTGGCAACAGACGGCGCATGGCAAACCCCACAGGGAGCAAGACCAAATAGGCAGGGAGTCCGCTTCGGCGGGCGCGAGCCGGCTCGGTTCGCCAAACCTGCGGGTAGGTCGCTGGATCCGGCGAGCGATCGCCGGGCTAGAGGAATGATCGTCGCCCCGCCTGTTCTGCCGAGGTGCAGTCGCTTCGAAGACCCTCGGTAGCACAGGCGGGGGACAGAATTCGGCTTACAGGTCCGTGCGCACACTGAGGCCTCCGGCTGGCAAAAACCAGCCGGAGGCCATCAACTTTTCCCCGCGATTGGCGGATAATTTAGGTCACCCCGAGTTCAGGAAGCGAGTTCCCCCTTGTCCGGTCCCGCCGAGGGCCCCGCGAGCCGTCGAACGGTCCCTGCCGCCGCGCCTTCGGCGCCGCCGCGCCGCGGCTTGCGCATGCAGACCTACCTGCTCTTCGCGTTCGTCGCGGTCTCGGTGGCGCCCATCGTCTTGCTCGCCACCGTCCAGGCCGTGAGCGAAGCGGAGCGCCGCGAAAAGGAGGCGCGCGGGCGTGTGCAGGAGGCGGCCACCGCGATCCAGCAGGAGGTCGAGCAATACCTCGGCGACAACCGCAGCGCGGTCGCGGCGCTGGCGCGCCTGCTGGAGCGGACCGGCGCCGACACCCGCCTGCAGGCGCTGGAACGCCACCACGAGCTCTATCCCGCGTTCTACACCATGCTCGTCACCGACCGGGATGGGTTGGTGATCGCCACCGACGCGCGCCCCGCCGGCGGCCTGCTCGAGAAGCGCCGCTCGGTCGCCGATCGCGAATACTTCCGCGCCGCGCGCGACACCGGCCGGCCCTATGTCTCCGACGTGTTCGAGGGGCGCACCCTCGGGGCCGACCCCATCGTCGCCATCAGCGCCCCCTATTTCGACCGGCTCGCGCGCTTTCAGGGCGTGGTGGAAGGTTCGCTCGATCTCCGCCGCCTGGCGCACTTCCAGGAGCGCTATCGCGCGCTCGAAGCCGGCGACATCATCCTGCTCGACGGCAAGGATCAGGTCGTCTACGCCAGCACGAGCACCGGTCTGCGCCCGCTCACGGTGCGGACGGGCTCCCCCATGCTGCTGGCCGCTTCCGCCGCGCGCGACCCCGCCAGCTTTTACTTCGAGCGCACGGTCGACGGTCGTCCGGTCGAATATCTCGCCAGCCAGCAGGCGCTCGAGACCGTGCCGTGGCGCGTCTTTGTGCGCCAGCCCGTCCGCGTGCTGCGCGCGACGACGCGCCGCTATTACCTGTTCACGCTGTGGTGGTCGCTCGGGGCCATCGCGCTCAGTTTTCTGCTGGCGCGCGCCGCGGCGCGCCGCGTGACCCAGCCCCTCGCGCGCCTGGCCGACGCGGTCCGCGCCTTCCGCCTGACCGGCGAAGGCCCCGCCCCCCCGCCCTCGGCAGGCGCCCCCGCCGAGGTCGCCGACCTGGTCCAGGGGTTCGATGATATGCAGGCCCGCCTCGGCCGGACCCTCCAGGGCTTGCTGCCCATCTGCGCCTCCTGCAAGAAGATCCGCGACGAGCAGGGCCGCTGGGACCACGTCGAGAGCTACATCCGCCAGCGCTCCCAGGCCGACTTCACGCACGGCATCTGCCCCGAATGCGCCCGCCGCCTCTATCCCGACGATTACAAGAAGTGAGCCGCCGGCTTTCCGGAGCGCCGACTTTAGTCGGCCTGAGCGAGGACCTCCGGTCCTCGCGCTCTGGCCCACTCTACGAACAGCACTCCTCGGTGCTCGGTACTCGCTGTCAAGCCCCTCCCCGCCCCGCTTTCCCGCCAACCCCCTCTGACCAAACCAAATAGAGTCTCGCCCCCGATGTCCGGATTTACCCCCGTGGTCAGTCATACTGGGAGTGGCAGGGTGTGCCTGCCGAAACGCGACCGCTCTTTGAAAACCTGATCACGGTAAACCACGGTGAACCACGGTAGAACCACGGTAGGTGGCGCAATCTAGCCGGTCCGTAATCTGCTGATTCCATTGGACACCGTCGAGCAAAGCCCAACCGGCTCAAGGACTTGGCCGCAACCACGGTGTTTGAAAAGACTTAGCCCCTCGCTTCGCTCTAACCCACTGAGGACAAAGGACCACGCTTAGGGGGAGGGGGGAGGGGTACCGCGTGCGAGCTAGCGCAAGACGCCGGCGCCGAGGCCGGCCGCGGCCGAGCGCGCGCGGTTGCGCCGCGGGCGCACCGCCTGCGCCACCTGCTCCGCAGTCTGGACGTTCAGGTCCTGCGAGGTGAAGACGTGCCGCCCGACGAACCGCACGTTCGCGATGGCTTCGCTGGCCGTCTGCATCCACATGCCCTGCACCTCGTCGAAGGTCAGCGTGAGCTGCAGGTCCTTGATCAGCCACGAAGGGTTTTTCGCCGGGTGGCCGACCAGCCGCCGGATGCGGTAGGTGCTCGCGTCCACGTACGCCACGCCCTTGAGCAGGTTCTTGTCGGCGCGCTTCGGGCGCAGCTCCAGCACGTACACCGTCGCGTTGCCGAGCCGCTCGGTGCGCAGCAGCGTGAAGTCGTAGTTGTTGCGGCTGATCTCGATCTCCCCGGGGCGGCGCGTCATCTCCGCCTCGCGGTCGAGCACGCGCCGCACCACCTTCTCGCACGACCCCGAGCCGCTGGTGCGGCGGATCTGGTACTGCTTCTGGTCGGGCGGCTGGAAGGTGATCTCGGCCAGCACCTCGGAAGGCCGCTCGCCATCCTGGTTGAACAGCTTGTACTCGCGCGTGACCATGTACGGCGTGAAGCGCGCCCGGTTCTCCGACTGCGCCTGCTCCATCCGGGCGAGCAGCGTGTCCACCTCCGGCGCCGCCGGGGCCTGGGCCAGCGCGAAGCAGGCGGTAAGTGTGGTCGCGGCGATGAGGAAAAGATTACGCATGACGGCGGGGCTGGCAGAGGAAGAGCCCTTGATCCTTTGGGATTAGAAGCAATCCATCGGCCAGTGGTGGGCCGCCGCCGCCCATTCCCGCAAATACCCGCACCGGCAGGAACTCGGCTTCGGCAGCTCGGGATGCTAGGCCGAGCCCGCCTGCGCGTAGACCTCGAGCAGCCGCCGCACCGAGGTCTCCCACGAGAAGCGCTGGGCCTGTTCGATGGAGGCGGCCTTCAGCCGGTCGCGCAGCGCCTGGTCGAGCAGCACGCGTTGCAGCGCGCGCGTGATCTCGAAAACGTTCTCGGGATTCACCAGCACCGCCCCTTGGCCCACCACTTCCGGCAGCGACGAAGTATTGGAGGTCACGACCGGCGTGCCCAGCGCCATCGCCTCCAAGGGCGGCAGCCCGAAGCCTTCGTACAGCGACGGGAACACGAAGATCTTCGCCAGGTCGTAGAAGATGCGCAGGGTGTCGATCGAGACGAACCCCAGGAAGCGCACGTCGCGCTCGACGCCGCTCTTGATGACGGTGCGGCGCAGGTCGGGATGCTTCGAGAGCTCGTCGCCGATGATGATGAGCCTGAGGTCGGGATACTTCCCTTCCTTCTTCAGCTCCGCTTTGAGGACCGAGAAGGCCTCGATGATGCGCACCAGGTTCTTGTGCGGCTTGATGTTGCCCGCATACAGCAGGAAGGGATAGTTCACCTGGTAGCGTTCGGCGATGAGGGCGCGGTCCGCGTCGGTGGCGTGGCCGGTGCGGAAGCGCTCGTCGATGGCGTTGGGAATGACCTCGATCTTCTGCTCCGGGATGTGGAAGTGGCGCACGATCTCGTTCTTGGTGAAGTTCGAGACCGAGAGGATGCGCGAGGCGCCGGCGAGCGCGCGGTGCGAGAGCCAGTTGTGGAACAGGCGGCGGAAGGTGCTCTCGTCCGGCCGCGGATACATGTAGGTCAGCACGTCGTGCGCGGTGACCACGTAGGGACGCGACATCGCGCGCGGCCGCCAGAACATGTGCGGAACGTGCACCAGGTCGCAGCGCTCGCGCTTCACGATCTGGTCGAAGGCGAAGTAGGCGCGCAGCGAGCGCTCCAGGTGCGGCAGCGGCACGAGCGTGAAGTTCGGCGGCAGGTCGCCCAGCTCGGCGAAGCGGTCCGGCAGGCCGATGAGCACGTACTCGTGCTGCGCCCCGAGGCGCGCCAGCATGCGCACGACGTTGCGGATGTACGTCCCGATGCCGAACGAGCCGACGCGGCGGATGTCGATGGCGACGCGCACGCCAGCATTGTAACCAGCAGGCGCCGGCGAGTCGCCGGCGCCTGCTGGTTGCGCTAGGTCTTCTCGGCCACGACCAGCAGCAGCGGCGAGCCGAGCGCGAAGTCACCGCCGCCGTGGTCGCCGAAGAGGCGTTCGGTGAGCAGGCCGGCGGCCGCGAGCATGCGCTGGATCTCCGCCGCGGTGTAGACGGCCTGCGTCGAGCAGCGCTTCTCGCTCGCGTCGCCGCGCTCGAACTCGTCCTCGCAGTCGAGGCGGCTCTCGGCGGCGCGGTAGCGGTTGACGCTGCGCATGGTGATGCCGCCGAGAGTGTGCTCGCTGCGCTCCTCGAAGCGCGGCAGCAGGCACTCGGCCGCGGTGCCGGTCTCGAGCAGGAAGCGCCCGCCGGGCTTCAGCGCGCGTACGACGGCGCGCAGGAAGTCGAGCGTGCCTTCGTGCTCGAGGTAGCCGAAGCTGTTGCCGAGGCAGAGGGCAGCGTCGAACCGGCCGGACCACGGCAGCTCGCGCATGTCGGCGAGCCGCCACTCGACGTTGGCGAGGCCGCGCGCCTCGCCCGTGACGCGCGCCTCGGCGATGAACTCGCGCGAGAGGTCGACGCCCGCGACCGGGAAGCCGCGGGCGGCGAGTTCGAGCGCGTGGCGCCCGTTGCCGCAAGGAACGTCGAGCAGGCGCGCGCCGGGCGCGAGCCGCAGCGTGCGGACGGCGAAGTCGACCTCCGCGCTGGTCTGTTCGGGGGTGACAGCGGCGCGCCACAGGTCGAGCGCGACGCCGTGAAAGAACGTCTCGTACCAATGCGATGACATTGCAGGTGATTCTCCTTTTGCGTTGAAGGAGCGCGCAAACACGCGCGCGCATGCGCGGAGACGGAGTCCTGCCGCGCAGGAAGCAAAAGGAGCGTTAGCGGATGGCGATGGTCACAGGCCTGGGAGAAATCTAGCAGCCCGGCAGCGGCTGCGTCTACGTTTTTGCGAGGGCCTCGTGCCGCGCGCGGCGCCCGGCGTAGAGCGGGAACTGCTCGCACAGCTCGAGCACCTGCTTGCGGATGCGCGTGAGCGCGGCCGCGTCGGTGCGGTGGTGGAGCGCCTCGGCGATCCAGCGGCCGACCTGCTTCATCTCCGCTTCCTTCATGCCGCGCGTGGTGATCGCCGGCGT